>NZ_JBHIOP010000031.1:0-143113 GCF_042195625.1 Bartonella sp. AP9QHHD
TCTGTTTGCGAAAGTTGTTCTTTTTTCAACTCAAGCTGTTTTTTTAAGAGCTCAATAATTTCCCCTTTTTTTAATAGATTAGTAAGCTCCAGATATTTTGCTGATGGAGCAGATACGAAAGTTGATTTAGGTACCTGAGCTGTGGGAGATATTGGAGGTGTGTTAGATGGCTTAGAGCCACTAGGTTTGGACGGTACGCGATTTCTCATCGTTCCAAAATTAGAAAGGTCAATTTTAATATCGGGTGGAAGTTTACGTGGTGGCTCATAGCCTTTTGGTGGTTTTGGTTTATAATTGTTGCTTGAATCGAGATTTCCTGACCCTATAGTAGGAACTGCAAAACGGCTATGACCTCCTCCTTGCTTAGTAAGAGTGTTACTTCTTGCTAAGTTTGTTGTTCCAAGAAAAGCACTAATCGCTATGATAATAATCAGCTTTTGCATATTTCACACCTTTTAATTTTCACATATTTAGAAAGACTGACCATTACATTATTAACTTCATAAATCAGTTTATGAGATTCCGTTGTCTCCTCGCTTGATTTTGGCAGGGATTGTTTTATTAATTAGGCACACGGTTCCTATCATTGGGCTGTTTTAGCTTTGGTGCTAATGCACAAGCCGATAAAAGGTTTGCAATCAAAATTATAAGAATGATTAACTTCATTTTGATATGACTCTTTTTACTGTTATATACATTCTGATATTTGTTGTCATTATTATAATTTTGACACTAAAGTAAAGTGTATAGTTTACGATAATTTATCTTTTCTTAATTTCATTTTTTAATTTATGAAAATAGCTCAATTTCAGTGCGAATATTTTTTACTTTAGGATTGGATATTCTTGTTATTTTGTCATATGGATATTAAGGGCGTCTGTTACGGGAACCATTGCTTTTTATCTCATCTAGTTTTTATGTCTCCATAGATGTCCAAATGTAATGCCTTTTGCGAGAGAATTGGCCATGCTTGATAGTTTGAGTAACAGCATGATGGATATAATGGACAAGATGAGAGCTCCTCCAAACATGTATGCTACATTCTGGTCGTAGTCGAGTTTCATATCACTCAAATAGTTTGCAAAGATATTCATCATCAGATTAAATACAGTTGCTAAGAGTAGAAAGAGGATTATATAATTGGCGACTTGGATTATCCATTGCTCGAAAAGGCGATGAGTTGGTTGCCAGAGTAGAGCAATAATGAAGATTGGTCCCAATCCTACGAGAAGTGTAATAGCGATTTTTGTCAGAAGGACGAGACCCCCACCGATTGCTACGACGAGGCTTGTTGCTAGCAAGATGAGGATTCCTAAGAGACTGTAAAGCAGTCCATTGGACTCGAAGAAGACGGTTTCTTGGAAAAGACGTCCTGCATATTGAAATCCTTTGGTTGCTGCTTTGTCAAGTAAATTCATTAATTGTGTATCATTGAGTGGATTTGTTATGAGCGCTTTTGATAACTCATAGGGCATTTGTGTTATTAAATTTGTGATTTCTGGTTGATAAAGTCCTGTGGTAAGAGCTATTGAAGTAATAATACTTATCCGTAGGAAACGGTTTACGAATCCGGAGAGAGGCATATCGATAGCGCCCCGGATGATGAGCCATCCGTAGATGATGAAAGCGATTGTGATACCGATTGATACAAAGGGTGTAATTGTAACAATTGCTTTTGAGGAAATATCCGTGACATATGTTTTTGTTATCTGATCAATTTTATTGAAAAGTTGCGTGAACACTGTAAAGTCCATGGAATTCCTCTTTAACGAATTTTCAACTTTTTATATGCTTTTTGAGCATTTTTCGTTGAATTTTTTTAAGGATAAAATGAAACTTCGTAGACCTTTTCGATCTATGAGAGAGAATTGAGTATTACGCATTAACTTTTTCTTTTTACGAGCATACAGGAAAAATAATATACAAAATATTGCTACAAAAAGCTTTACCTAATGAATCTTATGGTAGGCATGTTCGTGTTTTTACTATTCAAAATTTTTATGTTATGTTTATCTTTCTGTTGTTTGATAAGTGTATGTTCAGCATTGCGTAAATGTGTAACCATTTGTAGTTTTGCTGTTTCATTTTGTAGCATAGCAAGCATTCCAATTATATGTGCTTGTAACTCGGCAATACTTTTTAGATCTTTTGTTGTCGTGATCTCGTTTAATAGTTCTTCAATTTGCTGAAAACGATTGTTTGCTTCTTGAAAAGTTTTTAAACTTACGGCTTTATCAGTGATGGCTGCATATTGGATACGCTTGTTGATAAAACTGCTAGATTCATGGATAGTGACAGGAATTTCTTCTTCTTTTAAAATATTTTCAAGTGATGTAGATAGAGCAGAAGTTTTATTTCTATTGTAGAGATTCTCTGGATTTTTGAGAAAAAAGCTACTGTGATCTGTTTGTACATTTTTAAGTTTTTTAGTGTCGAATTTTTGGCTTCCCGTTATAGACTCGTGTATCTTTTTTACTTCCTCAAGGTGTTTTTTTAGCATATCGAGAAGTTGGGCATCAGGTGGCGCTTTCTTTTGCTGTGGAGTTTTTTTAGACTTTGATGTATTTGAAGATGAACTTCCAAAAAAATTGGGCCACTTCGTTGGAACGGATGCCGATAAATCCGCCGACCCAGCGCCCCAAACCCAAGCCATCGCTGGGTTTGAAACCCCTAAAGTTATTACAACTACTATTGAAATGACCTTTTTTTTCATGTTTCCCTCCTGTCATTTTTTGCGTGCTGTAAGAAAATTGGTAACCATATTGCCGGATCATCACCAACTTCTGCGATAATGCTTTCGGCTAACTCTGCGTTATCAGGCGTTCCTGATAACACTAAGAGCTCGTCACTAAAGTCGTGTTCGATGGTTTTTCCATCGCGTGTTAGATGGAATTTACCAAGATTCAGTTCTGCAAGCGCAGATTGATCACCCTGCTTAATGAGGAATTGGCGACTAAACTCACCAAGTCCTTTAACGAGTTCAAATTCGGCATCTGTTAGTTTAAAGCCTTTTGTATAATCTTCATAATTTGCTTTGGGATTGGCTAGAAAAATGTAAGTTGCACACTGTTGAATGAGTGTTTTGGCAATATTACTTTCCAAGGCATCGCTAGGCTCTTGTGTTGCATAAACAAAAATACCATTTTGTTTACGGATGGTCTTTTGTTTATTTTTGGCTAAATCTTCAAAGTACGGATCTTGCAAAGGCTTCCAAAACTCGTCAAAGATATACATAAACCGCTGTCCGCTAATCATGCCTTCTGTGCGGTAAAGCAAATACATCATCACTGGAGTGCGAGTTTCAAAATTATCTAAGAATTCCGTGATATCAAAGCCGTAAATTTGATGTGTTGAGAGATCAAGAGCATCATGGGGATTATCAAACAACCACCCATAATCACCACCTTCACACCATTTTAGTAAGCGAGCATGAACAGATGGGTGAGCATTATAATCACTTAAACGTGGATTTGGTAAAAATTGTACTAGAAAGGACAAACGACGGAGTGATCGGTCAATGTTAGCACTCATAACAGACATAACTGCTTTGTTAATTTCTTCTTCGTCGTGATGCGTGACTTCACCACCAGCTTCTGCCAATTTTTTAACAAATTGTTTCAGAAAAATAAGATTTTCTTGTGTGGGTGGGAGTTGGAAAGGATTGAAACCACTTTTTCTGCCTGGCTTGAATGTTAAATATTTTCCACCCATCGCCCGAATGGCAATTTCCATGCCACGATCTTTATCAAAAACAACAGTTGTCGGCTTAAATTTTTGTGCTTGTGCTAACAAAAAGCCGAGTAACACGGTTTTACCGGAACCAGATTGTCCGATAAGTGCGGTATTACCAAGTAAACGTTTATCTGTCGAGTCCTCTTCAAGTTTGGAGGCATGAAAGTTGAAATAAAGCGGTGTTTTACTGGTTGTTTTAAGAATTGTGACGGCTGGTCCCCATGGGTTGCCAGTGGGTTTTCCTGACATAAAATTATGAAAAGATGAAAATGACAAAAAGTTCAATGATGTAATCGGAGCAGGACGTGGTCTCCATTTCCAATTGCCAGGAAGTTGTGCCCAATAGCCAGCCTCTATCGCTAAGTCTACAGGTTTGGGCAGTACCGCAACGTCTAGTAATGCTGCACTTGCTTTGGCCATATGGTCGCGAACTTGTTGAATTGTATCACCATAGATCGTCAATGTGCAGTGATGTTCTCCCATGACAAAATGCCCACTGATAAGCTGGTTTAGTGCTTCGTCAATTTGTTCAATTTGGCTCGTTGCCACATCTCGTGCATCAATAAGATTACGCTGATGCCGTTGTAAATAGTCTTTAGCAGCATGTCGGGAGAGCACTGAAAAGCTCTGCGTCAATACGAACTCGAAGTCACTTTCCAACAAAACATTTAATTGTCCTGGTTTGGTTGTTGCATCATATTCTTTAATTTCAAGCATTCCAAATCGACGCATTCCACTGGTTGTTCGCAGTTCACCAAGAGCGCCCCATTTTGAGAAAAAAGGTCGATTGACAGACATATAGTCAGCAAAACGGTCATGGCAAATTGGCATAGGGCGATATTCACCATTGACAAGCATTCCAAGGAATTCAAGTGCAGAAGAATAAGCATGCCCATTTTTTTCATAAGCACCAAGAAGTTCTGCACCGTAACGGTTTAAAGATTGGCCTAAAGTACGATTGATGTCATTGAGTTCTTTGATACATGTGTCTTGTCGCATCTTTTTTTGATCAAGCGTTTCACGTTCATGTTTAGAAAAGAACGACATAATTTTATCCGCTATCGGTTGAAAAATGACAGTCAGATATAAATCATTGACCATCAAATTATAACCAGTAAAGCTTTGTCGATATTTTTCATCAAGTTGATAGCAAAACATTTGATCAAATGTTGAATCAGGATATTCATAAACACGGCGGCGCACAATATGCGTCCAAAATGATAAATTGGCTGATGCAAGACCCCGTAGAGTATTGTTAAGCTCTTTTATCCATTGAAAAATATCTTCTTCTGAAGCGCTTTGATGCGAACGCCCATCAATTTTCCAAATTGACAAATATTCCGCATTTTTAGTAGAAATAATCGTATCTGTAATATGATGTGAATAAGGCAGAAACAGGCTTACAGGTGTCTCTGATGCAAGGCGTTTGCTGCTTTCAACAGCTGTCATGTTTATCTCCTTTTACTATAATCAGAGGGACTATAACTTGATGCGCCCCAAAAACCTTTGTTGCGATTGCGAAATTTAGTATCGATCCATAACCACCAGATACGAAACGCCTTATCATCGTTTTTAGTAATTTGCACCATAATAAACCATAATGGAGGTGCTATAATCCACAAAAAGATACTTACTGTCATAGCAATAACAGCAACCCCCATAACCATAACGATAAATGGCATCATGGGGACACCCCATATCGTTGGAACACGTGTTGCTCCCTTGAATAGGGGGAATTCTTTTTTTTCTTGCGATTTCATGGAATGTTCTCGTCACTGGAGGTGAAATAATATGTGGCTAATATAAAAAGCTGCACCAGCAATAATGACACTGAATGCCCATCGCATAAATGTAGCTCTTGCGATAATACGAAATATATAAATAAGCAAAAGTAATAAAAGAATGATAGCAGCAACGATAGGAATAATTATACTTAATCCATATTGCATCCCTATGAAAACATCTAAACTCTTTGTTTCCGTCTGAGCATATGCAGATTGAGTTATTAATAACATAATCAAAGTTATAAAAATAGCACTAATCTTACATATTTTTGATTGAAGCGTATTTAATTGTTTCATATCTTTTATCCCCTTTTAATTAAAGTTGCTATAAATAATATTCCTTTTTCCGTAGTGTGAGCGATATTATTACTGGTACAAATCTATAATCAACGAACATTAAAAACATTACGTATTATACTAATTTATGCTTGACCTGTAAATAGCAGTTTAGCAAGTTGGGTTGCCGAGCCAGCAATGACAACGCCGATTGCCCACCGTACAAACGTATCTTTTCCTATGTAGCGGCCTGCGTAACCAATTGCTAAGCACAAAAGTATCACGGCAGCAGCAACAGGAATAATGTGATCAATAAGATCTTTTTTTAGAGCAGTCAGAGCTTTTTCAGCAGGAGCTAATTGCGCATTTGCATATGCAGACTGTGTTATAAAAAATGTAATTATAGCTGTAGAAATTACTATGATTTTGTTGTTATTTTGTGTTTGGAGATTAATTAATTTTCGCATATTTTACTTTCATTAAATTTTTATGAATATTTTATACTTTTTAAAATAAACAAATTGGTATCTTTATATGTTACAAATAGCAAGTATAAACTCTTACTTTAAAAACATTATGTGTTATATAAGCTTATTATTTACCTGTAAATAACAGTGTAGAAAGTTGTGTTGCTGAGCCAGCGATGACAACGCCAATCGCCCACCGTACAAACGTATCTTTTCCAATGTAGCGCCCTGCATAGGCAATTGCTAAACACAAAAGTATAACAGCAGCGGCGAGAGGGATAATCGCTTTTAAGTCATTTTGGAGTGCATCTAACGCCTTTTTTGCAGGATCTAATTTTACATTTGCATATACGGGATTCGTTATAAAAAAGGCACTTAGAGCTGCAGAAATTACGATAATTTTGTTATTATTTTTTAATTTGAGATTAATTAATTTTTTCATATTTTACTCTTATCAATACTTTGTATATTCTTAATATAAACGAAATATCACATAATATGTTTAAATTTATCAAACATAAACTCTCACATTAGAGACATTATGTCTTATAAAGACTCACACTTGCCCCTTGAATAACAGGCTCGCAAGTTGGGTTGCTGAGCCAGCGACGATAACACCGATTGCCCACCGTACAAATGTATCTTTTCCGATGTAACGTCCAGCATAACCAATTGCTAAGCATAAAAGAATAACGGCAGCAGCAACAGGAATAATATTAGTAGTAAGATCTGTTTGCAGAGTTTTTAAAGCATCTTCAGCTTTTAGTTTTGCATACGCAGGATGTACTATAAAAAATAAACTTATAGCCGAAGAAATTGCTGTGATTCTATTGTTATTTTTTAATCGGAAATCAATTAATTTTTTCATATTTTACTCTTAATTAATGCTCTTATTAATACTTTGTATTTATTATTATAAAACATATGAGATTTTTATATGTGTATAATAATTAGATATAAAACCTTATGATAAAAATATTATGCATTATATAGACTTACGCTTGCCCCTTGAATAACAGGCTCGCAAGTTGGGTTGCTGAGCCAGCGACGACAACGCCAATCGCCCAGCGTACAAATGTATCCTTTTCTATGTAGCGGCCTGCGTAACCAATTGCTAAGCATAATAGTATAACAGCAGCAGCGACAGGAATAATATTAGTATTAAGATCTTTTTGGAGTTCTTCTAAAGCTGTTTTTGCAGGAGCTAAACCGTTTGCTTGGGCCCATACGGGATGTGTTATAAAAAATACAGTTATAGCTGCAGAAAGTGTGATGATTTTGTTATTGTTCTTTGATTCGAAACTAATTAGTTTTTGCATATTTCTCTCACTAAGATTATAGATAACATTTTGTATTATAGCTATCATCTTTAATTTTAATTAACTGCACCTGTGAATAAAAGCTTAGCAAGCTGGGTTGCTGAGCCAGCGACAACAACACCGATTGCCCATCGTATAAATGTATCCTTTTCGATGTAACGCCCTGCATAGAGAATGGCTAGGCATAAAAGTATAACAGCAGCAGCAACAGGAATAATATTAGTAGTAAGATCTGTTTGTAGAGCTGTTAAAGCTTTGTTTGCATGTTCTATTGCTGCACATGCAGGATTTCTCATAAAAAATATAGTTACAGCAGCAGAAATTGCTGCAACTTTGTTATTACTTTTTGGCTGAAGGTTAATTAATTTTCGCATATTTCTCTCATTAAGATTTTAAATAACATTTTGTATTATAGCTGTCATCTTTAATTTTAACTAACTACACCTTTGAATAACAGTTAAGCAAGCTGGGTTGCTGAGCCAGCGACAACAACGCCGATTGCCCATCGTATAAATGTATCTTTTCCGATGTAGCGTCCAGCATAGAGAATGGCTAGGCATAAAAGTATAACAGCAGCAGCAACAGGAATAATATTTTTAACAAGATCATCTTGCAAAGTGTCTAGAGCTTGTTTTGCATTTTTTAATTGCACTGCATATGCAGGATTGCTAATAAAAAGTACAGTTAAAGCTGCAGAAATTATTATAATTTCATTATTATTTTTCTGGAAATTAGTTAATTTTCTCATATTTAGCTTCATTGATTTATCATAAATATTTTTTCTACGAAATAAGAAACAATTTCATTGATGCATAATGAAAGCATTGAAATCCAAAGTTTCTTTTACAAAAAATATTTCTTATTCCAAAAGATTTATCAGTTAGGTTTAAATAATAAATCGGCAAGTTCAGCTGCTGAGCCCGCGATAACGACACCAATTGCCCACCGTACGAATGTGTCTTTTCCGATGTAGCGTCCTGCATAACCAATTGCTAAGCATAATAGTATAACAGCAGCAGCGAGAGGGATAAGCAACTTTAAGTCATCACGGAGTTTTTCTAAAGCACCTTTTGCAGTTGTTAATTGTTGAGCATACACAGGATTGGACATAAAAAATACAGTTAAAGCTGCAGAGGTTTTAGTAGCTTTATTCCGAATTATTGTTTGAAGAACTTTTGATTTTTTCATATTGTTTATCTCAATTTAGATTTCGCTTTAGGATAAAAAGATATTTTATACAGCATGACTTTTTTATTACGCGCTTTTGAATAACATATTTGCAAGTTCAGCTGCTGAACCAGCGATAACGACACCAATTGCCCACCGTACGAATGTATCTTTTCCGATGTAGCGCCCTGCATAACCAATTGCTAAGCACAAAAGTATCACGGCAGCAGCAATGGGGATAATCGTTTTTAAGTCTGTTTGGAGTCCCTCTAAAGCAGTTTTTGCATTTGTTAATTTTGCTTGAGCATACGCAGAATTGCTCATAAAAAATACAGTTAAAGCTGCAGAGGCTTTAGTAGCTTTATTCCAAATTATTGTTTGAAGAATTTTTGATTGTTTCATATTGTTCAACCTTATCAAATTGTATTTGGCGCAAGTAGTTTTTCCATGAAATAGGGATAATTTCATTGAATTGATGTGGAATAAAAGTATTAAAGTCTAAAATTCTTTTTTCATGAAAGAAATACTTCGTGTTTAATAGGATTTATCAGGTGTTTTTAAATAACAAATTAGCAAGCTCAGCTGCTGAACCAGCGATAACGACACCAATTGCCCACCGTACGAATGTATCTTTTCCGATGTAGCGCCCTGCATAACCAATTGCTAAGCACAAAAGTATCACGGCAGCAGCAATGGGGATAATCGTTTTTAAGTCTTTTTGGAGCGCTTTTAAAGCGTTGTCTGCAGGAGTTAAAACTACTGCTTGGGCTAACACAGGATTGGCCATATAAAATACAGTTAAAGCTGCAGAGGCTTTAGTAGTTTTATTCCAAATTATTGTTTGAAGAGTTTTTAATTGTTTCATATTGCTTATTCCAATTTAGATTACAGTTAGTATAAATAAACTCTTTTTTCGATATAGTTTTTATTGTGCTAAATAAAAATACAGAAATCTAAGTTTCTTATTTCATGAAAGAAACATTTTATGTTTAAATAGATTTATCAGTTGGATTTAAATAATAAATTGGCAAGTTCAGCTGCTGAACCAGCGATAACAACACCGATTGCCCACCGTACAAATGTGTCTTTTCCGATGTAGCGCCCTGCATAACCAATTGCTAAGCACAAAAGTATCACGGCAGCAGCAATAGGGATAATCGTTTTTAAATCTGTTTGGAGTCCCTCTAAAGCTTTTTTTGCAGGAGCTAAACCCGCTGTTTGGGCGGATACAGGATTGGTCATAAAAAATACAGTTAAAGCTGCAGAAAACGCAGCAATTTTATTACGAGCTGTTGTGTGAAGAATATTTAATTGTTTCATGTTCTTTATCCTGATTAAGATTAAAACTCCCACAAATGACCCCTCTTTCATGAAGAAACTTAAAGAGATATTTTGGATCAGCCCAAGTTCTTAGTTTTCCTCTTTGTGTAAGTAATGTATATTTATTTGGCTTTCCGGTAATTGGATCATCAGAAATAAATGTGAAATACCATTCTCTTTCTGAAAGCATCACGACTGTAATCTCACGTGCTGCTTTTTGACTAAATGCCATATCAACGCTGTTTTGTTCTATCATTTTCATTATCTTTGCCCTCAATTAGAAGAGATTTTGTTCAATCTTACTAATTAGAGCTTTAACATTTTCTTATCTACCTTTCATTATAATATCCTATCAAAATTCTAGGTTTTCGTGAAAATATCAGTCATCACTCAGTGATCTTCTCGATGAAGAAAAATCTTCAGCTGAAAAAGCATCTCTGGCGCTACTTTCTTTATGTGTAAATGCATCTTCTTCTCCTTTTGAAGAGAGAGAAAGAGAATCTACTTTAGTTGTCTGTTCTGGTTCTTCTTTTTTAAGCTTTACAGGCTCCTGCAAGTCTTCATTTCCTCGTACAGCAGCTTTTACTCCAATATATGAAGTAACTTTTTGCATACGGGTGTGGCTTGAGTTTTCTGTATTGTAAAAATTCAGCACAGACTGCAAAGTCGCTTTTTCAAAGACGCACTTTGATGTTGTTTGTTCATAGCAGTAAGTTAAAGCGCTTTGTGCAGCTGTAAGATTTCTGCAAAAATCAAATGCATCAAAAAGAGAAAACAATTTCACATTTCCAACACCAATTTGCCCTAAAATTATGTTAAAATTATGTTCACTCTGTTCAGCTGTTGCGATTGTTTCCTTAAGCTGAGATGATTGATAGAAGAAGTTATCTTTATCATCTGTTACATAGACATTGTCCCGCGCTTTTTGTTTGGCGATAACTGAAAATACTATGGGGGGCGTATTGGATATGTATGCAGCAGCAAAAAATGTGAAATCTGGAACAATCATTAGCAATACACCTTATTACGAAGAATTTTATTAATACAAATGCTAATTCTGTGTTGTGCTTTTTCTCGTTGTCTTTTGATTTTATAAATTTGCAGAATGAGATTGTTTAGCTTAGAATATTCCTTGTGATTATTGCTTTGTTTTCTTCTAAGAATATTTCTAATATATGCGAATATCCAACCAACAAGATAAAAGTGTGGAATAAAATAGAGCACATTACGCCAACCAATATTATTCGAATCACGAAGAAAGGCGCTGCTTTTAAAAAATAATAATCTTTGATACTGTATTGAAGCTGCTTGTTTTATATAATCCTCTAGTTGCAAAAATCTTTTCAAAAAAAATTTATACGAAGTAAAAAGCCGTTGTGTATGAGGGGAGGTTTTCTTGTCATAATGAACTACACTATCATTATACAGAGAGGGCTTGTTCTTTGTTGCATATTGCCATAACTTATAGAGTGACGATTTATATTTACTTTTGACTACTGATTCATAAGATTCAGAGAGGTGTGATGGCGCTTGAGCACTGCATTTAGTAGTTTCAGCAATTGAACTGAAAAAAGATGCAGTGGTGGTAACTGATATACCAATAAACAGCTCTTTGTGGTCCAAAGCACATCTCCGTCAAAGTGATATATGTATCGTAATTTTAATTTCGATAATAAATAGACAGAAATTGTCTATAATTGTGTTTAAAATATGGCAAGAAAAGATTCTTTTTTGCAAGGGGAGTAATTAAGGTGAATGATCTCAAAAATATGAATTTTGATGAACTACAAGAGATGCGTACACAAATCGATGTGGAATTAAAAAAACGGCAAGCAAAGGAAAAGCAAAATGCGCGACGAAAAATTCTTGAAATTGCTAATGCCCATGGAATTGATATCGCTGATCTTGTGAGCAAAGAGCGCCATTATAGAAATCCCAATAACCAATGGGAATTATGGAATGGGCGTGGACGTAGACCTAAGTGGATTAAAGAGTGGTTGGAGAATGGGTATACACTTGATGAACTCGAAGTAACGTAACACGTGTGCGATCTTTACAAGATAAGGGAATACCAAGGAATGTAAATGCAAGAAGTATGCTCTTTTGGGTAATTTAATTGTATAAACATACTGAACGAATATATTAAAGTATTGAGTTACCAAATACAATGATAGGGAGCGTGAACAATTTATTTAAATGCAAAAGGTCTTGTTGTCATAATCTGGCAAGCATAATGATGATGCCAGATTGGAATATTGTAATTGCTTTTGGCATGTGAGAGAGGGGGGATATTTTACTTCTTTTTATCGTTTCATTAACGTTGCTCTTTTTAGTCTATGTAAATAAATAGTTTTATTGATTATTTACAAAAATGGTCGAAATGAGAATAATTTATTGCATAGGGATTTTAACTCAATATGTAAAATGATAATTTTATCAATTAATATGTTAATAAATTAGCATACTTATATTTTTGAAATACTGTTCTGTAGAACAAGCCTGATGTTATAGATTTTGTTTGGTCTTTTTTCTGTGAGATTATATATGAGGCATTTACTTTATTTATCGTTCGTTTAGTTGAGATGAGTGAGTATGTAGAAAAATGGAAAATTTCTATGGCTGTTATGGGTTTTATAGAATTTATGACATATTTCTGAGCGTTTGTGATTAAAATTCATTTATGAGCGTTTATGAATAATGAATAAAGAGTGTATTTGAAAATAAAAGGATTGGATCATTTCTATTGCGGTTTATCTTCTTTTATGGTGTGAAATAGGGGGTATGCAGGTTTACAATTGTGTGTGATGGTATAGAGTGCGGAACACTTTGTTATATATCGGAATATTTTTTCTAAAATTGTGTGGTATTCCACAATAAGTTAAAGAGTTTGTCTGAGAAGCAGAATGCCCCAAACGGAATACATTTATGTTTCCAATTTACGCGCTTTTTTAAAAGAAAATTTTTCAATGCAACTAAGCTTATTTTATGGCGCTTCTCATGAATAGTATAACGTAAAAGCCCCTATGATCATATAAAATTCATTGTACACCACCATTTTTACTTCAATAAAAAGTATAAGCCGGCGTCCTTATACACTTTACTCGCCTCCAATATTGCTAAAGTCCTTAGTTCTTGAGAGAGGGAGGCTTTTGTCGCTTTGTTTAATTGTTTTATTTATACGACACTTTCGCTTGTGATGTGCAAGCGAATGATTTTGATTGCTTCAACATGAGAGAGATTTGAAATAAGGGTATTTTATGATCTTTAGATTTCTCACTCAATATGAGAACAATGAACTTATTATTATAAATAAAAGTGTTGTGTGCTAAAAAGTCTTGTTTATTTTATTATGCCGTGAAATGGCTTCTTTTAAGGTGTGGTGATATAAAGCAACAACCTCTTTGAGATATTAAACGTTTTTTTCAGTGCGTAGTGAATACTCTCATAATGTAGCTTGCTTGTCGAGTTTTATGTTAAGTGAAATATGGGAGGAGGAAGTCAAGAAAAAATTACTCGACAGGAATCCGGTTTGTAAACAGATTGGATGAGATAGGAATTTTTTGTTCTTTGAAGGAGGAAGGGAAAGGTTGTAAAATAGTATGAATTTTTTCTTAAAGTGGGAAGCCGCGTAGAAGACGTGGGGCATTTGGAGAGAGTCCGGCAGCTTCTTGAATGAAGTATTTTTTTATTTTTGGTGCTTGATTAATGATTCCAAGGCCGGTATCGCGGAGCATCCGTAAAAGAAGGCTATCATTAGAAAAGAGTTTATTAAGCCAATCATTGCTTAAAGCCATACGGACAATTTCAAAACGTCTCCAGCTTTGATAGCGCTCTAAAGCCGTGAGGGAGCCAATGTCAAGACCTAGTCGTGCTGTTTCAATAATCACTTCAGCCAGCGCAGCGCTATCGCGTAATCCTAAATTGAGTCCTTGTCCTGCAATGGGGTGGATGGTATGGGCGGCATCGCCAACGAGAGCAAAACGTGGTTTAACGCATTGACGTGTTAAAGAAAGGCTCAAAGGAAAAGCTTGACGTTCGCCATTCCAAGAGAGTTTGCCTAATCGATGGCCAATACGTCTTTCGAGTTCTGTTTCAAAAATAAGTGCATCCGCTTTGAGATAATATTGCGCAGTTTTATGATCTTCATTCCACACAATGGCGGATCGGTTGCCTTTAAGAGGGAGAAGAGCAAAAGGACCGGCAGGTAAAAAATGTTGAATTGCTTGACCATTATGGGGTTTTTCATGTTCAACTGTGCAGATGATTGCTGTTTGTTTATAGGGATGAGAAAAGTTTTTAAGATCTGCTTTTTGGCGTAATTTCGAATGGGCTCCGTCAGCTGCAATAAGCAATTTTGTTTGCCAAACCTCTTCATTATTTAAAGTGACGGTTGTATGTTGGTCTTCTTGATGAAAATCAATGACACGGGTGTTTGTAATAACAGGGATATTGAGACCTTTGACACGTTTTTTTAAAGTGTTGATGAGTTCTCTATGCTCTACCATGGCAGCAAAGGGCTCGCCGGGATTAATGTCGCCTTCAAAGGTTAAAAGAGTGGGTTTGACAGGATCATTTGTGCTTGTATCTGTGATGATCATTGAATGAATGGGTTGCGCATAGAGTTTTATAGATTCCCAACATTGTAATTGTTTTAACATACGAATAGAAGCAGCAGCAAGGGCAATGGTTCGTATGTTAGAAGCAGGGGGATCTCCTTGTGGAGCAGCATCAACGATTTTTATTTTCAGATTAGGGGCTGTTTGCTTGAGTGCTATCGCTAGGGCTAAACCGACAGCCGCTCCTCCTGCAATGAGCAGATCACATTGTTTAGTTTTATGAGATTTAATTTTTTTATTGGGTTGTACGTCTTTATTGCGATTAGAACACACAATACTTCTTCCATTGTTTATAGTTTGCTTTCTTTTAAAAAGAATATCTTTTTACATTGCCTAAAATATCTTAACTTTTACTTTTCTCTCTGCTTTACAAAAACGAGGTTTCTTTTTAGCGCCAATCTGATGACAGATTGGTTTTTCAGAGTTTTTCTGCTTAATCATTTATGTGATTCATCTTACAGATTTATCGGATAAGCTTTTTTAAATATCTTCTTCAATTCTTTTTACACTTGGTTGATAAAAAAGAAAACTAAAAATAAACAAAGATGGTCGTGTATTTTTTAAGTTGTGTGAGTTACTTCAGTATGCTTGTCCTGAAGGGGGACATTTCGTTAGTATGATAGATAAAAATAGATAAAAAATTGTGGTCATTCGTGATGGTTAAAACAGTATTCATATTTCGCCGTTATCATGATGTAGCGTAAAAAATATTATTTGTTTAAGAAGGTGCCTATAGCACCCATGTAACACTTTACACATAAGGTGTTTTTTGGTTGATCGTGTGATAAATATTCAGGGAGAGCTTTTTGTGCGCCTTATGAAGGATTATCTCTTAGGGTGGTGGTATATGAATGATATGAAGTGGTTAGAAGGTAGAACGCGCTAGATAAGAAGTCGGATTGTTTACAGGCTATTTGTTTACAAATTGGTACAGAGTTTAAGCTTCATCCTTTTTTAAGAGAGAGAGGGAGTTATAACTCTTTAAAATATAAAATTTTTGTATTTGGAATTGATAGATGCACCGAAGTTCTTCTCCTTATGATTCATTAGAAGTGCGAAATTCTCAAGGTTCGCGTCTTATTGAGATGTTTTTACGTCAGATAGGAGTATTTATTGGGCTCGGGCTTTTGGGCTTTATTATTTTTTGTGTGTTTGCTTTGGCGACGTGGAATGTTGCGGACCCATCTTTAACTCATGCAAGTACAAATGAGGTTACAAACCTTATGGGGTGGATGGGGGCAATTTTTTCAGATTTTATTATGCAGTTTTTTGGCTTGGCAAGTCTTTCTGTTTTGTTGCCACCGTTATTTTGGTCTTTTCTCTTGTTGGCGCAAAAGAATATCTACAATTTGACTTTACGCTTTTTTTTATGGGTGCTATCAACGATTTGTTTTTTAATTGCTTTTGCTCTTATGTCACCTATTGCTTCTTTTACTTATTGGCCATTGCCAATGGGATTGGGAGGGGTTTTAGGAGATAAAGTTTTAAGTGTTGCTTCTTCAGTCTTTCCTCTTTTTCTTTCTCCTCCTTACACGGTGTTTTTCAGTGTTGTTTTTATTCTTTTAGGTTTTTTCACCGCTGCTTTTGCTGGTAATGTAATATGGCGGCGTCGAACAAAGAAAAGAAAAGAAAAAAGCATTCCAAAAGACGAAATCGTTAATCCAGTCTTTGAGTTGGAAGAAGATACGGAATATGCCGCAGAGGAGGATCGTGAAAATCATGGTTTTTTTGCGACAACTTGTGGCGCTCTTTTGCATCTTTTTTATTTTTTACAAGCGCGTTTTTTTCGTTTATTCTGTTTCAAAAGGCGTTTTCAGAGTAAAGGGCAAGGAAAGCCATTTGATCGGATTGAGCCAACTTTTTTAGGTGAAAAAGTAAAGTGTGAGGAAAATCAAAATAAAGCCTATGTTTCTCCTGTTAAAAATCGAAAGTCTTTAACAGCTTCTTCAAAGGGTGGTTTTGTTCTTCCTCTTGTAGATTATCTTTCGGTTCCACCACCGTCTGTTAAGGATGCAAAACTTTCTCCTGCTGTTTTAAGAGCAAATTCTCAGGAGCTTGAAGGGGTTTTGTTAGATTTTGGAGTCAAAGGAAAAATTATAGATGCTTGTCCTGGACCGGTGGTAACTTTGTACGAATTTGAACCGGCTGCAGGCATTAAGTCCTCCCGTATCATTGGTTTGGCAGATGATATTGCACGCTCGATGTGTGCGATTTCGGCGCGTGTTGCGGTGGTTCCAGGACGTAATGTTATTGGAATAGAATTGCCTAATGCAAAGCGTGAGATGGTTTATTTACGAGAAATGTTGCAGGCGCAAGAATTTATTGACAGCAAAGCCAAGCTAGGACTTGCTTTGGGTAAGACAATCGGGGGGGAAGCTGTTGTTGCAGATTTAGCAAAAATGCCCCATCTTTTGGTTGCTGGTACAACAGGATCGGGAAAGTCTGTTGCTATCAATACAATGATTTTATCATTGCTTTATCGTATGACACCTGAACAATGTCGTCTCATTATGGTGGACCCGAAAATGCTTGAGCTTTCGGTTTATGATGGCATTCCCCATTTATTAACACCCGTGGTGACGGATCCTAAAAAAGCCGTGATTGCTTTAAAGTGGGCTGTTCGTGAAATGGAAGAACGCTATAGTAAAATGTCAAAACTAGGCGTTCGTAATATTGATGGGTTTAATGCACGTCTTAGGGAAGCTGCAAGTCAGGGAGAGACAATGGTTCGGACAATTCAAGTTGGATTTGATCGTGAGACTGGTGAGCCTCTTTATGAAACGGAAACACTTGATTTTAGTCCTATGCCCTATATTGTTGTCATTATTGATGAAATGGCTGATTTGATGATGGTTGCTGGTAAAGATATTGAAGGAGCGGTTCAACGTTTAGCACAAATGGCACGTGCTGCCGGTATCCATGTAATTATGGCGACACAGCGTCCTTCTGTCGATGTTATTACTGGGACGATCAAAGCCAATTTTCCTACACGTATTTCTTTTTCTGTGAGTTCAAAAATTGATAGCCGAACAATTTTAGGCGAACAGGGGGCCGAGCAATTATTGGGACAAGGAGATATGCTCTTTATGATGGGAGGAGGACGTATTCAGCGTGTGCATGGGCCTTTTGTTGCGGATGATGAAGTGGAGCAGGTTGTTGCGCATCTCAAAGCGCAAGCACGACCGGATTATTTAGAAACAATTACGCAAGAAGTTGAAGAGGATGGTGCTGATGTTTCTTTGTCTTCTCCTTCAGAAGATGATCCCTATAGTCAAGCTGTTGCTATTGTGCTTCGTGATCGTAAGGCTTCGACCTCTTATATTCAACGCCGTTTAGGCATTGGTTATAACCGCGCTGCGACATTGATTGAGAGGATGGAAGAAGAAGGTATTATTAGTCCAGCAAATCACGCAGGGAAACGAGAAATTTTAGTGCCTGCTGAAGAAGAGCGCTTTTGAAAAATCTTTATAGTTGTTTTTTATAATACCTTGTAAAACAAGTGTTTATCCTATTGTATCGTAGAAAGTCTGCATTTTCATATACCAGCTCTCAATTTGCGATAGCTCTTTGGTACTTGAGACTCCTTATAAGGGGATTCTTTATCTTATATAACTTTTATCCATACACCAACCTTGTTTGTAACGTGCAAGCAAATGATTTGAATTGATTCAATATGAGAGAGTATGTGATGAGAGAATCTTATTGTCTTTGGCGTTATGATTTAAGTTAAAAAGATAAATTATTATAAATCAATATCTTGGTATAAAATAATGTTATTGCGAGTATAGGGGTGTAAAAGCATGTAAGACTTGATATTTTAGTGTCTTTTTAAGTGCGTTCTAAATATTTAGGGCAAGGCTGATCTGTCGAGTCTTAATATAAATGAATTATATGGGGTGGGAAGCTAAGTGAAATTTGCTAAACTCCAAACTGTTTACAGAGTGGTTCGGATGAAGATTTTTATTCTTTTGGGTGGGAAGGAAGTCAAAAAAGCATTTTTGACACTTAAAAGAGCTTTCAGGTTCGCGAGTAATATGTTTAGTCCTTAATCCATTATGTATTGACTATAATTTATGTTGCTTCATAGATTAGGGGTGGGAAAGAATATATTATGCGTTTAGAAAATCAGCAGAAAAGCAGGAAAATTTGATGATTTCGGAAACTTAAACGCAGACTGGTTATTTGGAAACGATACCGCAAGAAATAAAAAAGGATGTTTCTTTAGTTTTTTCTTTAGCAGATGATTCCTATTGTCAAGCTGTTGCTATTATGCTTCGTGATCGTAAGGCTTCAACTTCTTATATTCAATGTTGTTTAGGCATTGGTTATAATCGTGCCGCCACATTGATCGAAAGGATGGAAGAAGAAGGCACCATTAGTCCAGCTAATGATATGGGTAAGCGAAAAGTTTTGGAGACTGTCGAAGAAGAATACTTTTAAAAATCTTTTGATATTTTTTTCAAACAATATCTTTATCTTATAAAGAAGGGTATTTATTCGTCGTTGATCACTTAAGTTATGAATTATAAAGTCAATTAAGTATTGCTTGGGAGCATTTTTTATGAAAACGTCTTTTTTACTGCAAAGAAGAGTCTTTGGGTTGGTGGGAATTATTATCTTTTGGTGTTTAACTGTTCCTGCTTTTTCGCAAGCCTCTAATAAAGTGGCAAAGGCGCAGAATGTTGTGAACCATTTTGCGGCAATCAAAACAATGACAGGTGATTTTATTCAATTTAGTCCAAAGGGAAAGATGTCTCAAGGAACGTTTTATCTAGAGCGTCCAGGGAAAATTCGTTTTATTTACAAGAAAATGCCTTTACAGATTATTGCAGATGGTCAATTTGTGGGCATTAACAATCGGGCTTTGAATACTTGGAACTTTTCACAACTTTCGCAAACGCCAATGAAATTTCTGTTGGATGATAAAATTGATGTATCTTCTGGGCGCTTGTTCGCATTTCGCGAAGATCCAGGGGCCGTGACGATTGTTCTGCGTGATCAGACGATTGGGGCAGGGCAAATAAGGATGGTTTTTGATTCTAAAGGCTCTGCTTTGCGACAGTGGACAATTGTTGACCAACAAAATTTGGAAACTACTGTGCAGATTATGAATGTGCGGACAGACGTCCGGTTCGCTAATGGGATGTTCACACTTCCTTCGAAGAAATGAAGAAAGAGTGTTACGTCATTGGGATTAAAACAAATGTTCTTTCGTATTGCGACTTGGAATATTAATTCTATTCGTTTGCGTCTTGCACAGGTTTTTCAGTATTTGGAACTCTTTTCCGCAGATGTTTTGTGTCTACAGGAAACAAAATGTCCAGATGCTTTATTTCCAGTGGAGGCTTTTGAAGCAGCGGGTTATAAGCATATCGCATTGAGTGGACAAAAATCTTATAACGGGGTGGCTATTGTTTCTCGTTTGCCTTTTAAAAAGGTAGAAAAGCGTTTTTTTTGCCAAAACCAAGATTGCCGTTATATCTCAGTTATTGTGGAAGCCCATGGGAGAAGCTTGCGGATTCATAATTTTTATGTTCCTGCTGGGGGAGATATCCCTGATGCTGATGTGAATGAAAAGTTTCGTCATAAGCTTGATTTTTTAGAAGAAATGTCCTCCATTCGTGCGGATCAAGGCGATGGTCTTTCTTCTCTTTTGGTGGGAGATTTAAATATTGCTCCTTTGGCAGAGGATGTTTGGTCTCATCAGCAATTGTTGAAGGTTGTAAGCCATACTCCCATTGAAACCGAGCGTTTACAGGATTTGTGTTGTCAAGGTGGATGGGTTGATCTGATGCGGTTGCATATTCCTGTTCCTACCAAGCTTTACACATGGTGGAGTTATCGTGCTCGCGATTGGGCATTTACTGATTATGGGCGGCGGCTTGACCATGTTTGGTCTTCTCAAGATTTAGCCCCTTTTGTTGTAGATCTTTCGATTTTTCGTGATGCGCGCGGATGGGAACGTCCTTCAGATCATATTCCTGTGCAAACTGTATTTGATTTTTCACGTCAAGTTTGAAATAAGAGGTAAATAAAGTATTAATATTAAATAATGATTCTGAAAGAATGCGGGAGACTGGATGTATATCAGAAATCTCAAATGGGGCGCTTCTCGTGGATTATTTTTTAGTGTCTTGTTGTGTTTGCTTTTGTCAGGATGTATGGTTGGTCCTAATTACCAGAAAACATCTTTTCGTGTTCCAGCAGTTTGGGGAGAAAAATCTGCACAGACTGCACGGCAGCCCGTTGCGCTTGCCGGATGGTGGCGGCATTTGAATGATCCTGTTCTAGATGCGTTAATGGATTACGCGATTTCTGGAAATAATAATGTTGCTGTTGCCAAAGCTCGGGTACGTGAGGCGCGTGCGGGTTTAGGACAGGTTGTGGGAACTCTTTTGCCAAATGTGTCCAATTCAATTTCAGGAACCCGTAGTCGTTCTGGACAGTCTGATGCATTGTTAAACCAGTATAGTAGTGGTTTTGATGCAAGCTGGGAGCTTGATTTTTTTGGTGGGCATAAACGTGCGGTTGAAGCAGCGCGTTATGGCCTTGATGCGGCTGTGGAAGATATGCGCGCTACCATGGTGACATTACTAGGAGATGTGGCAACAAATTATGTGCAAATGCGTGGCTGGCAACAAAAGTTGTTTATTGTGCGGCAAATTGCTGTATCACAACGTAAAACTTATGAACTGATGCGCGCTAGATTAACAGCTGGTGATGTTTCTGAGCTTGATGTTTCAAATGCGCAAGCACAAATGGCAAATACAGAAGCAGATATATCACAGATGGAAGCGAATTTAGCAATGAGCGTTCATCGCCTTTCTGTCTTAACTGGTCGTGTGCCTACGGCATTGAAGGATCTTTTACAAAAAAATGCTAAGCATGCAAAGATTCCACAACCACGCTGGCCGATACCAGCAGGAATTCCAGCCGATATTTTGTTAACACGTCCGGATTTACGACGGGCAGAGCGTCAATATGCGCAAGCGACAGCACGGATTGGTCAACGTGAAGCAGATCGTTATCCATCACTTACTTTAACAGGTAATATTTCGACAGCAGCAACGGCAATTGATCAATTATGGAAAAATTCAACGATTGGCTGGTCTTTTGGACCTGGTCTTCGTTTTCCTCTTTTTAATGGAGGTCAGGTCGAGGCTTCTATTGCGGTAGCGCGCGCGCAGCGTGATCAAGCTTTTATTACTTATCGAGCTGCTGTGTTGGAAGCTTTAGAAGATGTAGAAAATGCGCTTGTAAGATTAACGAAGGAACATCAACGCTTAGAAAAGCTAATCGTTGCGAATAAAGCTTCTCTTCATTCCTTAAAACTTTCACGGAACCTTTTTGAGAATGGAAATACTAGTTTTCTTGAATTGTTAAATGCTGATCGCTCTTATTATTCTGCACAAATGGCGCTTAAAGATAGCCGTGTTTCTTTGGTTACGCAATATATCACGTTGATGAAAGCATTGGGGGGGGGCTGGGATGGCGTTGTTGATGTATCGCGTCCAGAAGTCGTTGATAATGCACCTCGTTCGCGTGCAAAGGTAGGGAAATGAAAAAAAACTTACTCAAAAATTTCATTACAAAACACAAAAAACTTTCCTTCTTTTTAACTGCTATATTTCTCATTCTCTTGTTGTTATGGTTACGTTCTGTTTTTTTTGGAACATCTACTCCAACTTATATAACAGCGGTGGTGAAACGTGGGGATATTGAGGAAAGTGTTTTAGCTTCTGGTCTTGTACGTCCTTACCGGTTGGTGGCTGTTGGTGCGCGAGCAACAGGGCGTGTGGTGTCAATGCATGTTTCCCCTGGGAGTGTTGTGAAAGAAGGCGATCTCTTGGCAGAAATTGATCCTACAGATCAGGAAAATGATTTAAAAAGAAAAAAAGCAGCATTATCGCATTATTATGCGAGTTTGATAGAACAAGAAGCCTATCTTTCTCTTGCACAGAAAAATTTAGAGCGTCAGAAAAAAATGATTGAAACACGTGCGGTTTCACGTGCGAACCTCGATGAGGCTACGACACAGGTGAAAATACGCGAGGCGCAAATTGAACAACTTCGTCAGCAGATTGTGCAAGCACAAATTGATGTGGAGAGTGCAGAGGTTAATTTAGGTTATACACGCATCACTGCCCCTTCAGCGGGAACGGTTTTGGCAACAGTTGTGGAAGAAGGGCAGAATGTGAATGCGGTTCAGTCGGCGCCAACGATTGTTATTTTGGGTGATTTATCAAAGATGACGATCAAGGCGCAAATCTCAGAAGCAGATGTTCTTAAAGTCCGAGCTGGACAACCACTTTATTTTACAGTTCTAGGTAATTCACAGCGTCGTTATGAAGGCGTTTTAGAAAAAGTAGAGCCGGCTCCTGAAGCAATTCGTGCTGATGTGAGTATTAATCCTGGTATGGTGAGTGGTTCTAGTGCTTTAATATCATCGGCTATCTATTACAATGGAATTCTACATGTTGATAATGCGGACAATTTTTTGCGAACCTATATGACTGCTCAAGTTCATATTATCTTAGGGCGCGCGCAGAATGTCTTGTTGGTTCCAAGTGATGCTTTACGCGATGAGACAAGAGAGCGTAAAGCATGGGTTTCTGTTTTGGTGGGGGAAAATAAGGTGGTTACTAAACAGGTGAGCGTTGGGTTGAATAATAAGGTTATGGCAGAGATTGTTTCAGGACTTAACGAGGGTGATGTCGTCGTCACTAGTTCGTCTGATGGAGTGATGCCAGAGTCTTCTCACATGCACAGCGAAGACGAGAGTTAAAGCATGAGCACAAATCAAGCAGATGCTGTCTTCGTCTTGGAAAATATTGTGCGCAAATTTCCTGCGGGCGAAGCGTTTGTTACCGTTTTGAAAAACATCAATCTTACCATTAAACGTGGTGAAATGGTGGCAATTGTAGGTGCTTCCGGTTCAGGTAAATCGACCTTGATGAATATTTTAGGCTGTCTTGATCGTCCAACTTCTGGTCGTTATTGGATCTCTGGTAAAGAAACAGCTTCCCTTTCTGCGGATGAATTGTCGGCTTTGCGACGTAATCATTTTGGTTTTATTTTTCAGCGTTACCATTTGTTGAATGAATTGACAGCTCTTGGTAATGTTGAAATTCCGGCTATTTATGCGGGATGTGCCGTGGAAGCAAGGAAACAGCGGGCACAGGATCTTTTAACGCGTTTGGGCATGGGTGATCGGATAAATCATCGTCCAAATCAGCTTTCTGGTGGTCAGCAACAACGTGTTTCTATTGCTCGGGCGCTCATGAATAATGCGGAGGTCATTCTTGCAGATGAACCAACTGGTGCATTGGACAAAAAGAGTGGGCAAGAAGTATTGCATATTTTGGATGAACTTCATCAAGAGGGGCGTACCATTATCATTGTAACCCATGATATGCAGGTGGCTGAAAGAGCAGAGCGTATTATCGAAATCAGTGATGGGGAAATTATTGCTGATAAGCAGTCAAGGGTTGCAAAAACAAAAGTTGGTGGAAAATCTTTTCAGGAACAACAAAATCTAAAAGGCCAACAAAAACTGGGCTTTTTTCGTTCTTTTGTTGAGCGATTCCGTGAGGCGTTTGTGATGGCTCTGTTGGCAATGAATGCACATCGCATGCGGACTTTTCTAACAATGCTTGGGGTGATTATCGGTATTGGGGCGATTATTGCTATGGTGGCTTTAGGGAATGGTACACGAGAGAAAATTCTGGAAAATTTTAAAAGTTTGGGTACTAATACATTAACCATTTTTCCTGGTAAAAGTTTTTCTGATCCACAAGCAGAAAAAATAACCAGTTTGGTTGAAGCTGATGCAGAAGCCTTGTCTGGATTACCTTATGTTTCTGGTGTGACACCACAGATTTCAGCAAGCTCGAAAGTGCGTTTTGGTGCAGTTGAAGTCAATGCCATTATTGCGGGGGTGGGAGAACAATTTTTTCAGACACAGGGGCTCAAAGTTTTCAAAGGACAGTTTTTTGATCAAAAAAGTGTCCATGATCGGGCGGTTGATCTCGTGATCGAGAAAGAAGCATTGTCTGTTCTTTTCCCCCATAGCCATGAAAGCCCCCTTGGAAAGGTGGTGAATGTGGGTAATGTTCCTGCGCGTATTATTGGTGTTGTTGATTCGCAAAATAATGCAAGTGGAGATACATCAAATACTTTACAGCTTTATTTACCCTATACAACAGTGCAGACGCGTTTTCTTGGTACAACAGAAGTTCGTGCAATTATTGTTAGGATTGCTGATGATATTGATTCATATTTAGCGGAGACCATGATAAAACGTTTTCTCATTATGCGGCATGGCGGGGAGGATTTTTTCATTAGAAATTCTGAATTTTTCCGTGAACGTGTTATGGAGAGTACAAATATTTTAACACTTTTAATTTCTTCAATTGCAGCTATTTCCCTGGTTGTGGGGGGTATAGGGGTGATGAATATTATGTTGGTCACTGTTTCTGAGCGGATCAATGAAATCGGCGTGCGTATGGCAGTTGGTGCACGGCAAAGTGATATTTTACAGCAATTTCTCATTGAAGCGATTTTGGTTTGTGTGATTGGTGGTGGTTTGGGAATCTTGCTTGGACTTTCTATAGGTGGCTTGTTTCTTCTGTTTAAGGCACCTATTCATTTGGTTTATACTATTGAATCGATCATTATGTCTCTTACTTTTTCAACCCTCATAGGAATATGTTTTGGCTTTTCTCCAGCGCGGCAAGCTTCACGGCTTGACCCTGTTGTCGCCCTTTCACGCGATTAAGCTTTATCAATTGGGGCATGTTTGTTCGTGATGCTTTCCACTTGGATGAAGCATTTATGAAGCGAAACATGAATGGAAAAAGTTTAGCATTATTTGCTGCTCTATTTTAGAAAACGCTTTGTTCATTAAGTGGAGCGTACCACTAGAGGTGAACGTTTTATAAGGCACCCCATCATGTGAGATATGGTAGGCATATAAGCCTTCTTGAGGCATTAAATGTTTTGAGAATGCATGATGAATATTTTAAATCTTTCTTGTCGAGTCTTATGGAAGTAAATCCTATTAAGGAGAAATTAAATAGAACCCGTTAGAATGAGATTGCTTGCAGACTGAATTTTGTTAAAAATTCTCGTCTTCTGAGATGTGAAGAGGAGGACAAATAAAATATACTGCGCGACGATTCTTAAGATTTAACCTAAAAAGAGGCGGGGGAAGTGAATAGTATATCTGCTAACAAACAAAAGAACAAAAAAGAAGGTTGATGCCAAAAACAGCTTAAACCTCCGTTCTTCCAAAAAAATGAACTGGTATCGAGATAGTTGAGCAGTTTAAGAGGTTTCGTTTAGTCTTTTTAAGATTTTCGGAAAAGAGGTTATGAGGATTTCTCACTTTTAGTTTTGCAGAAGGTGGTGCAAATTATAGGTGTTTAGGTTTATGCAAATAAATTATGATCGTGCTCAAGTTTTAAAATGTGACCTAAGACACAGCCATTTTCTGTTCCTTTATGCGAGTAACTTAGCTTTCTTTAGAATATTTTGTTTAAGGCATCGCTTTTTTCTGCCTTATCTCATGATTTTGGAGCTGAAGGATAAACAAGCCATTTGAGTTTCTAGGGTAAGGATGCCGTCAGATACTCGGTAGGGGGCGCGTGATCTTAAGAACTAATACCGTGAGATGCGGGTTTGATTTCATGAGTTTGGTGAGGACGACAAAAAGTTTGAGAGGCGGATGGCTTCTTATGTTGAATGATGTATGAATGAAAGGGGCTTTCATTTATTGAAAAAGAATAAGCTCATATTCAGCAGATGTGAGATGAAGTAAGAGCATCGTAATACCAAGCTGCAGTTATGCTGCTAAAGAACATAATGGCGCTAGTGATGAGCAATGGTATGTCTAGTTGGTATGGTATTCTTCCTCCTGCTACAAGTTCGATACAGAGCGCCATTGTGTTGCACATTAACACTCTTGTTTTAAAGAAACATTTCTCAAGGTATCCAAGCCTATTTTGCGACGCTGTTCATGGTAAATCTATTGAGCACCTCCATCTTTACGCTTATGAAGTAATAAGCCGGCACCATCATTATATTTGCCAGCTCGTGGGTGTTGCGATAGACCTTGCATTAAGGCGGCGGTTCATAAGAGCCATTTTTAGTCATTTCTTGTACAGTTTTTCTCCACACACTCATCCCGCTTGTGATGTGCAAGCAGGTGGTTTTGATTGATTCAAGATAAACAGATTTGAAATGAGAAAATCTTACGTTATTCAGAGTTCTAATTTAATATGAATGACGCTATATTATCATTATAAATCAATATATTGTACATATAAAAAAGAATTCTAAAACCACCCGCTATAAAGTATAAGAAGCGAATAATTAGTCTACGAAAGAACAAAAGAAAAAGAAATATTTCAAAAATCAATATTTTGAATATCACGACTAATATTTTGCGTATTATAGTGAAATTATATGCATGATCGTTCGTAAAATGCGCTGTTTTGTGTGTGGAGTTTCTTCCTTGGTGTCTTGTGTGTTCGCAGGTGTCCTATCCATTTCCTCCTCTCATTCTTAAGCTAAATCCTAAAATTATTGCGCACTTTATTGTGTATTCTTAACAAAAGGCAAAAAATATTTTCAAAATCATCACGCCTTACCGTTTATTTCCATAGGGATATAGACATCAATAAATGCATCATATGATTTGGGGGATACTCAAAAAGATCAAAAGATTCTCTCTTGTTGATTTAATTAAGCATAGAAGAAATATCTTAAAATCAAGCAATTTTAAGCTTTTTTTAAGTTTTTTGGGTAGAACAAGAGGCATTAATGAATAGGTCTAGATTCGATAATTGAAGATGTTTTTAATAGAGAGAAAAGCATGACGACGCTGCAATCGCTTTTACAGAGCTATCGTGATGAAGCGCGTACCGAACGAGATAAAGGTACATATTTTGAGCGTTTTGCTCTTGCTTATCTGACACATGATCCTCTTCAGTCTGGGTGTTATGAGAAGGTTCAAACCTTTAAAGATTGGGCTCATGAAAATGATTGGGATGGTCGTGATACTGGTATCGATCTTGTGGCAAAGCTTCGTGATGGAGGGGGTTTTGCGGCAATCCAATGTAAATTTTATGATGCAGCCTATCGGATTAGAAAAGCAGATATTGATAGTTTTATTTCGGCATCAGGGAAAGCTCCATTCAAGCGGCGTGTTATTATAGATAGTACTGAAAGTACTTGGAGTGATAACGCTGAAACAATGATACGGGGGCAGGATATTCCTGTTATACGGATTAATCTTTCCGATATACAACAAAGTCCGATCCGTTGGGAAACTTTTGCAGCCCAGGGCAAAGTTGTTTTGGAGGATAAAAAGAAAATCCGTCCACATCAATTGGAAGCATTGCGTGATGTGCGTGCTGGGCTTGCTCAAGCAGATCGGGGGAAGCTTATTATGGCTTGTGGTACTGGTAAGACATTTACCAGTCTTAAAATTGCTGAGGATTTGGCGGGTGAAGGCAAGTTTGTTTTGTTTCTTGTTCCTTCCTTGGCACTGATGTCACAGACGGTTCGTGAATGGACAACGGATGCAGGAATCGGATTGAGATCTTTTGCTGTTTGTTCCGATACACAAGTGGGAAAGCGTCGTAAAAATAGTGATGATGTTGCTGAAATTGATGTGTTTGATCTTGCTTTTCCGGCGACAACCGATGCTGCTAAACTTGCAGAACAGGTGGCGAAGAGTGTTGCAGATAAGATGATCGTGGTGTTTGCAACCTATCAATCTATTCAGGTGATTGCTGATGCTCAGAAAAACTATGGTTTGCCAACATTTGATCTTATCATTTGTGATGAAGCGCACCGTACAACAGGGGCAACGCTGGTGGGCGAGGATGAATCCAATTTTGTTAAGGTGCATTCCAATGATGTTATTCGTGCCAAGAAACGCCTTTATATGACAGCGACACCACGTATTTTTGGTGATAACGCAAAAAGTCGCGCGAATGAAGTTAATGCTGTTCTTGCTTCTATGGATGATGAAAAGCTTTTTGGTAAAACACTTTTTTATCGGGGTTTTTCATGGGCAGTACAAAATGATCTTTTAACAGATTATAAGGTTATTGTCTTAGCAATGGACGAAAAATTGGTCAGTTCCGCTGTTCAGAAGCGCCTTAGTGATAGCGATACTGAGCTTATTCTTGATGATGCAACAAAGATTATTGGCTGTTATAAGGCTTTGACAAAACAAAATATGAAGGCTGATGTTGGTGCGGATTTATATCCTATGCATCGTGCTTTAGCGTTTTGTAAAACTATTAAAAGTTCTGAACTTGTGCGTGATGAGTTTTCTACGGTTGTTAGAGAATATCTTGATTATACGAAAGAGGATACAGAAAATGAGCATTTTCTGAAGTGTGAAATTGAGCATGTTGATGGCACTTTTAATGCGAAGGATCGTGGTGCATTACTTGACTGGTTGAAAGCTGATAGTGGTGAGGATGTTTGTCGTATTTTGACCAATGCTCGGTGTTTGTCTGAGGGGGTGGATGTTCCGGCTCTTGATGCGATCATGTTTTTAAATCCACGCAAAAGCCAGATTGATGTTGTGCAAGCGGTTGGGCGGGTGATGCGTCGCTCTGAAGGTAAAAAGATGGGATATGTCATTTTGCCAATTGGTATTCCTCCTGATACTCCAGTGGAACAGGCTTTGAACAACAATGATAAATATCGGGTTATCTGGCAAATTTTAAATGCTTTGCGTGCGCATGATGATCGTTTTGATGCGACGATTAATAAGGCATCCCTCGGGCAAGATATCAGCAATGTGATTGAGATTATTGGTGTCACGCAGAGCACTGAGTTACAGGCTGTTACGGCTGTTGTAGACAATCTTCCGGTTCGCTCACAGCCTGCACGAGCGGGAATTGGAAGTCTGGAGCATGATTGCTTTCTTACAGAGCAGGTAAACGAGGAGCTTTCTTTCTGCGTAGATGAACTTTCTCGTGCGATTTTGGCAAAGATCGTTAAGAAATGTGGGACACGTGATTATTGGGAGGATTGGGCGAGCAATATTGCTGAAATTGCTAAGAATCATATCACGCGCTTAACAGGCATTCTGGCAGAGCCAAATACTGAGGCGCGTCAAGCCTTTGACAGGTTTGTGGCAGAACTGCGTGATGACTTAAATGATGCTGTTACAGAAGCTGATGCGATTGAGATGTTGGCACAGCATATTATCACGCGTCCTGTCTTTCAGGTGTTGTTTGAAGGCTATCAGTTCACACGTGAGAATCCTGTCTCGCGTGCTATGCAGCGTATGCTTGATGTGCTTGATGAGGCAAATCTTGATAAGGAATCCAAAGATCTGGAAAAATTTTACGCAAGTGTAAAATTACGAGCCAGTGGCATTACGGATCCAAAAGCAAAACAGAGGTTGATTGTAGAGCTTTATGATAAGTTTTTTCGTTATGCTTTTCCACGCACTGTAGAAAAATTAGGCATTGTTTATACCCCCGTCGAGGTTGTGGATTTTATTTTGCACTCTGTCAATGATGTATTAGAGCAAGAATTTGGGCAAACGCTTGGCTCATCGGGTGTGCACATCATGGATCCCTTTACTGGAACGGGTACTTTTATCACGCGGCTTTTACAATCGGGTCTGATAAAGCCAGAAGAAGTGAAACACAAATTTTGTCGTGAAATTCATGCCAATGAAATCGTGCTTTTAGCCTATTATATTGCAGCCATTAATATTGAGACGACCTATCATGGTCTGATGGGGGGCGATTATGTTCCGTTTGAGGGAATTTGTTTAACCGATACATTCCAGCTTTATGAGCAAGAAAAAGACCTGATCAGTGATTTGCTGGTGGATAACAGTACACGTCGGGCGCACCAGAAGGAACTGGATATTCGTGTTATTGTTGGCAACCCCCCTTATTCTTCTGGACAAAAAAGTGAAAACGACAATGCGCAGAATATTGGCTATCCTAAATTGGATCGTCGCATTCGTGAAACTTATGCTGCTCAATCCAAAGCAAGCAATGTTAATGGACTTTATGACAGTTATATTCGTGCCATTCGTTGGGCAAGTGACCGTATAAAAGACTGTGGTGTTATTGGTTTTGTGACAAATGCAGGTTTTATCAGTAGTTACTCTACGGATGGTTTACGAAAATGTTTAATCGAGGAATTTAGCAGCCTTTATATTTTCCATTTGCGGGGGAATCAACGAACTTCTGGAGAACTCTCTCGAAAGGAGGGGGGAAAGATTTTTGGTTCTGGGTCTCGCGCACCTATTGCGATTTCCATTTTGGTTAAAAATCCGGATGCACAACAGCATGGGAAAATATATTTTCGTGATATTGGAGATTATCTCACAGCAAAAGAAAAGCTCCGTGAACTTCAGAGGTTGGGGAGTATTGGTGGTATCACACGTGAACACAGCTGGCAGATGATTACACCTGATGAGCATGGCGATTGGCTGAATCAGCGCAATAATGATTTTGAAAAATTTCTAGCCTTAGGTGACAAGAAAGGCAGTGATAAAAGGCTCTTTGAAAATTTTTCTGGCGGTATACAAACTAGTCGTGATGCTTGGACATATAACTCAAGTCGTGAAGCTTTAGCAAAGAATATGAGCAATATGATTGCTTTTTATAACAGTGAAGTAGAGCGTTTTAATGCTGCGTATCTACATTCTGATCGCAAAGCACGTGCAAATGCTGTGAACGATTTTGTCAATACAGATTCTAGAAAGATTAGTTGGAGTAGTAGCCTTAAAGAAGAATTAATAAGGGGGAAAGCTTTTAAATTTAAAGATACGTATATTACTCAGAGCCTTTATCGTCCTTTTACACAACAGTGGCTCTATTACAATCGTGTTTTTAACCATAGAGTTTTACAAATGCCACGTATTTTTCCTCTGGAACAAGCGGCTGAAAATAAGGTGATACAAGTTACGGGAATTGGAGCAAGCAGTGGATTTTCTGTTCTGATGACTAAGAATTTATCTAATCTTCATGCAATGGATACTGGTCAATGTTTTCCACGGTATGTTTATGAAGATACTGTGTCCTTGAAAAATAAGGAGGGGGATCAGGTTCATTTGTTTGCAAATTTTGCAGAGGAAAGCAAAGAAACTGGTTTAGAGCGGCGTGATGCTCTTACGGACGAAGGGTTGGCTTATTTTAAGGCAGCTTATCCTGGCGAAATGATAACAAAGGATGATTTGTTTTATTATGTTTATGGGATTTTGCATTCTGAAGATTATCGTGCTCGTTATGCGCATAATCTGTCTAAACAATTGCCGCGTATTCCAACAGTTAAAAAGGTAGAGGATTTTTGGGCTTTTGTTACAGCGGGGCGAAAGCTTGGTGATTTGCATATGAATTATGAAGAGGTTGAACCCTATCCCGTTACCTATAAACAGGGTGATCCAAGAACTTGGGTGATTTCTGATGAGAAGAGTTTTTATCGTGTTGAAGCAATGAAATTTGCTGGTAAGCGTGGTGCTATTGACAAAAGCACCGTGGTTTATAATGCGAATATCACGATGCAGAATATTCCTCTTGAAGCTTATGAGTATGTGATCAATGGCAGGCCTGCTCTTGAATGGGTTATGGAGCGGCAGGTTGTCAAAACGGATAAAGCGAGTGGGATTGTGAATGATGCCAATCGCTATGCTGTTGAAACGGTGGGTAATCCAGCTTATCCATTGGAATTGTTTCAGCGGGTTATTACTGTAAGCTTGGAAACAATGAAAATTGTGCGCAACCTGCCAAAATTGGAAGTGAGAGAAACTGAAAAGGTTAAATTATCCATTGTGCGGTAAAATAGCGCTGTGTCGTAACAAACTGGCACTATCACACACCTTGTCAGCTCGTGGGTATTGCGACAGCCCTTGGCACTTGAGACACGTCCATAAGAGGCATGTCTTTCTTGTACAGTTTTACGCTGCGCAGGCTCTCTTCCTTTGTGATGTGCAAGTCCTATGTGATGTGCAAGAAAATGGTTTTGATTGATTCAATAGAGAACAGATTTGAAATGAGAGAATCTGATGATATTGAGAGCTCTCATTCAAGTTGAAGCGTAATAAATTTCATTATAAATCAATATATTGTATGTGATAAAGCACCTTAGGCAGTGAGGTCGCTAAAATTATGACGCATGAGCTTTAGCGGTAGTGATGAATATTCTCAGGCAGGGTTTTCTTGTCGAGCTTTATGTGAGTAAACCATATAAATGGGGAAGCTGAGTGGAACCTGTCCAGAGAAAGTGGATTGTTTACAAATCGTTGCTAATAAGAATCGTCGCCTTTTGAGATGTTGAGAGGAAATGACAATTCTCATGAAATCTGTCTTTTGAGGTGTTCTGATATTGAAGTGAGCAGGTGGAACGCGTTAGACAAGAAGCTGAGTTATTATTGTTTACAGATCAATAGAGTTTAAAAGTTTTCGTTCTTTTTGGGAGAGGAAACCAGACAAAAGGTGATCTTAGAGAGCGAAATGATTTCAAAAAAGATTGCGATAAAAAACGTAGGGTATTTGTCGCGGTGTGCGTTTTGAGCTTATTTCTATCTGTGATCTAAAATGCTCTTATGAAGATGCTTTTTAGAATAAGAGATTGTTACTAATATATTGACTTATAATGATAGTTTAACATTCTCTCTGTTGAATGAGAAATCTAAGTATTATAAATTTTCTCATTTTAAATCTATTAAAATTACTTCTTTGCATGTCATACGAGGTTGGTATGTTCGTGTTTAAGAAAGGCGTAATGCATGCCTCTTACCAATCATCCCAAGAGGTTTAAGAGCTATCGTAATACTTGGGAGGTGGCAAAATATAGGGTGAGGCGGTTTGCATTTTTTATGAAGGGTAAAGAGGGTGGTGTCAATAGATCTCCTATAATAAGTCGGGAGATCTTATAGTTGTCTGGGGACTCTATTTACAAGAGCTTATAATATTGGGATGGCATGTACAGATCCGCGCTGTGAGATATGTTTGGGATGTAAGAGATGTTTTGGGTGAACGTGCAAATACAGTGACACGTGCATTGGGATGTTCTGCGTTGTATGAGGGTAAGCTCTGTCGAGTTTTTATAGAGGCAACTCGTGTGGAAGGGTATGAAAGAAAGGTATGAAGAGGTCAGAAGATGGCAAGGTTTTTAAAAAGTCAGAAGGATAAAGATTAGAATGCGGTTCTGATATAGACTTGGAGCGTTTTAATATATTGGAATATAAGAATGCGGATTTGATTGATCTGTTGTATTGCACTTTCAGCATTGTTCTTTTTAACAGGATAGGCAATGAAATGGATATCAGGCATTAAATATTTAAGTTCTCGCATTGAGCGCCACACATGGTAATCATGGGTGACGATATAAAGGGTTTTATAGTGGTGTTTTTTGATCCAATCGGCGCTTTCTTTAGCATTTCCTCTGGTGTTAATCGCTTGATGCCCGATGTCAATACAACAGGAGATAAGCCGTGGGGTAATATGCATGTTGTACATGAGACTTTTCAGATTGGTTGTGGTGTTTACGCCACTGATGAGGAGACGTGAACCAAGCCCCCTTTGTAAGAGATTAAGTCCTGTCTCTATTCGGTTTTCTCCGCCTGTAAGCACGATAATGGCATCCGCTTTGGGGAGAGGTGTTGGGGGAGAGAGTCGTTCAGTTTTTTCAGAAAAAATAATAAAACCGCCCCAGAAAATTAAAACAATGATTGAAAGAGTAAGGGTTGTCGGTGGAAAATAGCGAAATAAAAGCCATGGAGACCAACTATTATAGTGGGTCCGTTTTGGAAGAGGACGTTCTAAATTGTTTTGCGTCAATGAGTTGAAAGTATTGTAAGTCATAAAATTAAAATAAACCGTTTTCACATTGATCAATTTTTTTCAGTTGCGCTAAAATAGTCATGCGGTTTGTAAGGGTGGTAAGAAAAGCAACGAAAATAATAAGAAAAATGATTTTTCCGTAGGGGATGGAACTTATGGAAAGATGTCCAAACAAAGCTGTTACTTGGCTAGCTTCTACTCTTCCCAAGTTATAATTCGTCCAGAGACAAAAGGCTGAAAATAGAAATATGCTTGTGAGACCACCATATAAAGCACCACGCAGCGCAGTTTTAAAAAAATGCCAGTCAAATTGGCGAGCAATGAAAAGAGTTTCAGTACCAAGGAAATATAAGACATTGATAATATGTGTATTTTCTGCCAATGCATTGCGGGTGGCAAAAATGATGGTGAGGATAAGAGAGCCTAAAACCAATGCTAAAATTGAAAAACCAATGAAAACAGTGGTGTGTGCCATGGTCGCAAAACGATGAACCCAAACACGGTGATCATCAAATTGACCTCCTGGAATTTGGGTTTTAATGGCGTGATTAATGGCTGAAAAATTGATTTTTTCATCCCCATTCAGGGTCACAATGATGAGGCGGGGAAGGGGTAGTTCATTGACATTGAAGCCTGTTCCAAGCCATGGCTCCAGTAACTTTTCTGTAGCTTTTTGGTCAACAATTTTTGCATCTTGTACACCAGAAAATGTTTTAACCAATTGTACGGCATCACGGAGTGCTTTGTTGATATCAACATTGTCAATGGGGCGTATTTGTATTGTTGCTTCATAGCTAATCTGATTACTCCAATTTTGGGCGGCACGTTGGACCAAATCAACACCGATTAAGGTGAGGCTTGAAAGAAATGTCATAATAGCAATCACGGCAACTAATGCTTTTCCAGAAATATTACCACTGGGAATAATCGCTGTTGTATTTTTTTTATTGCTTGTAAAAATGGGGAAAGACTTATTCATGAATCGTCATCCGTCCGTTATGGAGAAGCATACGCCGTGCTGCAACTTGTTCCATTAAGGCAATATCATGGGTAGCAATGATAACAGCCGTTCCAAAACGGTTTAATTCAATAAACAAACGGAGGAGGCGTTTTGCCAAGGGCGGATCGACATTTCCGGTGGGTTCATCGGCAAGTAGAATTTCAGGTTGATCAATGAGTGCGCGTGCAATGGCTACCCTTTGTTTTTCCCCACCGGAAAGAACCGGTGGTAAAACATGAATATGATCTCCAAGACCTACCCAACAGAGAAGATCTTCCACTTCACTGCGATAGGTTGCTTCTTCTTGTCCTTTAATGCGTAAAGGTAAGGAGACATTTTCATAAGTGGTCATGTGGTCGAGTAAACGAAAATCTTGAAAAACCACCCCAATACGTTGTCGCAGCGCAGGGAGCTCTTGTCGTTTGAGTAATGCTGTGTCTGTTCCAAAGAGATCAATATGACCGCGGGTGGGTTTGAGTGCCAAAAACATAAGACGCATCAGCGACGTTTTCCCTGCTCCAGAGGCACCTGTGAGAAATTGAAATGATCCAGGAGGAATATGAAAGCTAATATCACGAAGGACCTCAGGGCCCATTCCATAGCGTAGGCCGACATTTTCAAAATGAATCACTTTTTATTATTACTCCTGATTTTATATTGCATCATTTATTCTAAAAACTCTTACTTTCATTGCTTTAGATTTTTGTTGTAAGCTTGTTTATTTTAGATTTCATGGTTTTCAATATTTTTTATACACCCTCGTTATAGATAAATATTTTTGCTCAAGAATATTATCACTTATACTTTCTTTTTTTAGCCTTATTTATGATTTTAGCAGGAATTTCAAAGGGATTCTAGCATAAACATCAGAACTATTTTTCCTTCTTACTCAGAGGCTTTTTTTGCATTGAGTGGACATTGGGTGATTTTAAAAAGCTATGTTGCTCTTTTTATCTTACTTTCTTATTCTTGTTCGCATCCCAATCCTGAGGTTTTTGCTTAAATTATTTCTTACCTGTTATGAAAAAAAGCGTTTGTTGTTAGAATGATTGAGCTTCTCGTGAATTGTTTTATTTTTTATTCTCCTCGGTGGTTTTCGTAATAATGCTGAGATAATTTTAGCAAAAAAAAAACAAAAACCACCGTATGTTGTATTGCGTCGTGTTTTTTAGTTTTGCCGGTTGGCAATTAGATCTTCAACAACTTGTGGTTCGGCAAGGGTTGAAATATCTCCGAGAGTATCAAAATCGTTTTCAGCAATTTTTCGTAAAATACGTCTCATAATTTTCCCTGATCGCGTTTTGGGAAGCTGTGGAGCAAACTGAATTTTATCCAATATGGCAATAGAACCTATTTCTTGTCTCACATGCTTGATAAGGTCTTTTTGCAATTCTTCACTTGGCGCTGTTCCTTCCATGAGGGTCACAAAACTATAAATTCCTTGCCCTTTAATGGGATGCGGGTAACCCACAATAGCTGCTTCTGATACAGCGGGATGAGAAACAAGAGCCGATTCAATTTCAGCGGTTCCTAATCTGTGCCCCGAGACATTGAGAATGTCATCAACTCGTCCTGTGATCCAATAATAACCGTCGCTATCGCGCCTACAGCTATCGCCTGAAAAATATTTTCCTTTATAGGAGGAAAAATAAGTTTGAATAAAGCGTTCATGATCCTTATAAAGTGTGCGCATTTGTCCTGGCCATGAATCACTGATACAAAGAGTGCCTTCTGCTTCACCTTCTAAAACATTGCCTTGGGCATCAACAATTTGGGGTTGAACACCAAAGAAAGGACGTGTGGCCGATCCTGCTTTGAGGGGGGTTGCACCAGGCAAGGGTGTGATCATATGCCCTCCTGTTTCCGTTTGCCACCATGTATCGAGAATCGGACAACGGTCATTTCCAATTATATGATAAAACCATTCCCATGCTTCTGGGTTAATAGGTTCTCCTACTGTGCCTAAAAGACGCAACGATGTTCTGTCTGAGTGTTCAACAAACGAATTTCCTGCTCCCATTAAGGCGCGGATAGCTGTTGGTGCGGTGTAGAGTGTATTGACTTGATGCTTGTCGACAATTTCCCAGAATCTGCCTTTGTCAGGAAAGGTTGGTGTGCCTTCAAACATTAAAGTGGTCGCACCATTACATAAAGGTCCATAAACCAAGTAAGAATGGCCGGTTATCCAACCAATATCAGCCGTACACCAGTAAACTTCATCGGGGTGGTAATCAAAAACATATTGGTGAGTCATCGAGGCAAAAACAAGATAGCCTGCTGTGGTATGCAAAACACCTTTAGGTTTGCCGGTGGAGCCTGAAGTATAAAGAATAAAAAGTGGATCTTCAGCATTCATTGGTTCTGGTGGACAAGCTGTTTTGGTATGAGCTATCTCTTCGTGGTACCAAAAATCACGCCCCTCTACCCATTGAATGGGTCCACAAGTCCGCCGTATAACCATGACTTGGTCCACATGCACGTTTTGGCGTGCTGCTATCTCAATAGCATGATCAACATTGTCTTTTAAGTTGATCCGTTTGCCGCCACGCAAGCCGTGATCAGCGGTAATCATAAAGGTTGATTCACAATCGACAAGGCGTCCTGCTATTGCTTCAGCAGAAAAGCCTGCAAAAATAACCGAATGAACAGCACCAATGCGAGCACAAGCAAGCATGGCATAGGCTGCTTCGGGAATCATAGGAAGATAAATGGTTACTTTATCGCCTTTCTTAATGCCACGACTTTTCAAAAGATTAGCAAAACGACAAACATGTTCATAAAGCTCGTTATAGGTTATTTTTTTATCATGATAAGGATTATCTCCTTCCCAAATGAGCGCGATTTTGTCTCCATGGGTTTTCAGGTGGCGATCAATGCAATTATAGGTAACATTTGTTATCCCATCTTCGTACCATTGAATGGAGACATCTCCGTTAAAAGAAGTGTTTTTTACTTTTGTAAAAGGTTTAAACCATTCAATGCGTTGACCATGTTTGGCCCAGAAGCTTTCTGGATCATTGATGCTTTCTCGATACCATTGTTGATAAGTTTCCTCATCGAGTAAAGTATTTTTTTTGATCTCTTCTGATATTGGATAAATTTTTTCAGTCATGTTTCCCTCTTTTTATTGTTTGGAAAAATCTGCCTCTGTATTTTTGTATGGTTATATTTGTGGCAGAGTTTTCCCAAAAGCTTTTCATTATGAGGTTAGACTAAATGACAAAGATTAGAATAGTCAATTTTTAAATCTGATGTGATGATATTAAAGAGGGTATTCTATGTTTTTAGGATACTCAAATATAGCAAAACCTATTGCGGTATAGAGCTTTTTATAAACACACTAAGACATTTAAAAAATGTCTATTATAAAATATTTCTCAAAAGTTGATATAAACCAATATCGTTAAAGAAAAGACTCATAAGAAAGAATATTGAGCTTATTAATAATGATTTTTTTAGATAATCTTTCCAACTATAATAAATAAACTTATAATAAAAAAGATATATTAAACCAAAAAAAATGTTACTATAAGCGATTCAATAATTTTATGAGTAAAATCTGTCATTATAAATCATAACCACTCATTAATAGTATCGTTGCTACTTTATTCAGCGTGCTCGCAACTCATTCAATAAAGATTAATATAAACCGAAATATCTACGCAAAAAATTAGAAATAAAGAACATAATAAATGACGATAATGCCATTATAATAGACAATCTCCAACCTACGCCATTGAATATTTTAAAAGAAATGGCAATTATAGGAGTAATTATAATTAACATGCAAAACATTCTTACAATTTCATAATGAATATCCATTATAACAAAATCCTAGTTATAGTAATGAGATTAATAAATACTTATGAAAAAATTTGTTCAGTATACTCGAAACTCATCCGATAAATATTAATATAAACCGAAGTATCTACACAAACTATCAAAAATAAAAAACACAATAACTGACAATAAGGCTATTTTTATAGATAGTTTCCAACTGTAGCCACCAATTTTTTTTAAACCAATAGCATATATAGGGATAACGACAATGAGAATGCAAAACAGTCTTATGATTTCATAAAGAATATTCATTATAACAAAATCCTGATTATAAGAGGTGATCCGCAATAGATATCCCTGAAAAATATTTTATCCATAGATGTAGATACTTAACTTTGGTATATTCTTTCCAATATTTACAAAAATACTAATTTCAGAGATATCTTTGTCGCTATTCTCTATAAATTAGAACCAACATTCACGACCTTTTTCTATAAAGCCCAAAGATCATCTGCTAAGAATCCACCTGCGGCGCCTAAGAGTCTACCTGTAAATGCACCCGCTGGTCTTCCAGTTATACCACCTAGAATTGCTCTGCCTATTCCTCCATCAAAAGCTCCATGCCAACCCTCTTGCGCCTATGTGAGACATAAAATCATTAGTACTACATGTATTTCCATAAATGATAGGTGTTGAATCATGTATCGTATAAGTTAAACCTGAACCAAAATGTTTCAGTTTAATACTCCTAATATTATCTACATTAAAAATATTAATCATAATTATACATTTCAAATGTCTATCACGTATTTTTAGAGAAATTACAAATATAAACTTTAAAAATGGTGATAAAAATACTGTAATAAATAATAACTATATTGTATTAATACTTTTTTATATGTGAAATCTTCTTCTTAAGAAGATAATAATATTACTTATAAATTTTTAAAATATAAGTAATGACACCATGTTTTTCTTAATTAAAGTTTAAATTTAGAAAAATTGCGTGTATGAAAAGTTGAAGTTTTTCTCTTTGTTTAAGAGAACGACAAAGGAATAACGGCGAAGGAATATCGTTATTGAAATCGGTTTCATTACCATTGTTTTGCCTGCATGTATTATGCGCATATGCTTGGGATTAGTTCTTTTATTTTTCAGGCGGATATTGACTGTATTTACGCTTTGTAGAGCATAGAAAGCCTCTATGCTATCGTTGATCTTATAGATTGCTAGCATGTTGTTTAGCGCGGCTCTTGGTGCTCTATTGGGTATTTGAGATGTTTATTTTGCTCAAGTGACTTACATGAAAGAGTTTTGTTATTGTATTATGCAGCCATAAGCCTCTTTTGCCTGCTTTACGCCATTGGCATGCGGGGAAATTGTTTACGCATGTTGGAGAAGTTAAGAGAATGCGTGATTTTCAATGAAAATCATTGCGATAATCGTATTCAATATTCTTTTGCTATTAGTGATTTTGCGACAGTTTTTTCATTCATGCTCAACGCCCCTCTTATCATTTTGCTTTTATATAAGGATTTATTTTTTATGTTGCTTTTGCTGGAGAGGCGTTCAGAGGGGAGTAAAGTAGAGCCAATATGCGAGAATATGAGAGCCAAATTGTAATGCTATTTTGAAGCTATTGTACGTGTTGTGGATGTGCCGGTGAGAAATTTGAGAAGACCAGCTTTTTTGCTTATTTTGCTAACAGGATGAAAGAGGGACTGGAATCTTTTTTGCTAGAATTGCTCCTTTATTGAGATTGAAGGAAATATTTTTCTCATTTCTGCTGTTTTTGGCTTGTTCGTAGAATCTTCAATGGGAATTTATTGAAGGGGGAATAGATTTATATGAGGGGAAATTGCTTTACACAGGGCGTTTTCCAAATAAAGCGGAGCCAATGCGAAGGACATTAGAGCCAAACTGTAGAGCGGTTTTGAAATCACTGGACATACCCATGGAAAGCTTTGGAAGACCTGCTTGTTTTGCTAATTTTGCTAGAAGAGCGAAATAGGGACCGGGGTTTTCGTCGACAGGGGGGATGCCCATAAGTCCGATGATATCGAGTCTATAGTTGTTTTTGCATTGAGAAACAAAAGGGATCACTTCTTGGGGTGCAACACCACTTTTTTGCGGTTCTAACCCAATGTTGACTTGAACATAGCAGGGGAGATTCTTTTTTTGCTTTTGCATTTCTTCCATCAAAACTTTGGCTATTTTTTCACGATCAACCGTTTGAATAACATCAAAAATTTTGACAGCTTCAGCGGCTTTATTTGATTGTAGGGGACCGATGAGATGGAGTTTAATATTTTCAAATTGTTGACGTAAAGCAGGCCATTTTTGTGCTGCTTCTTGTACGCGGTTTTCTGCAAATAAAGATTGGCCTGCTTGCAAAAGGGGTCGTATATCAATAGCAGAAACAGTTTTTGAAACAGCGATAAGTTCAATTTCTTCTACAGGGCGTTGTAACTCTTGACATGTTTCAGCAATGTCTTTTTGAAGGTTTTGCCATGCTTCAATGGAAGGGGCATCGAGGGGCGTTTGTGTATTCATGTTTTTGTGCTTTACCTTTTTTGTTCAAGAGTTGGTCGTTTTTTTTAAAGTTTTATAAAATACTTAGGGAAATATTTCACGAAAATGTTGACGATGAGGTTAATCCATGGTCAAGCATAATAAAACAAGTTTTTGGTTCTGTTTTATTAAAAGAGTATAATGGGAATGACAATTGGACATTATAATATAGGCGAACGCTATAATCCACGTGCGAGAGAAAAAAAATGGCAAGAAATTTGGGATGAAAAGAAAATTTTTCAGACTCTTCAAGAAGATGCTCGTGAAAAATATTATGTTTTAGAAATGTTTCCTTATCCTTCTGGCCGTATTCACATGGGGCATGTGCGCAATTATGCCATGGGGGATGTGGTTGCACGCTATAAACGCGCCAAGGGGTTTAATGTGCTTCATCCCATGGGGTGGGATGCTTTTGGGATGCCGGCTGAAAATGCCGCTATGCAAAATAAAGTGCACCCTAAAACTTGGACCTATCAAAATATTGCGGTGATGCGTGGGCAATTAAAACAATTAGGGCTCTCGATAGATTGGACTCGGGAATTTGCGACTTGTGATGAGGAATATTACCACCGACAACAAATGTTGTTCCTTGATTTCTATCAAAAGGGGTTGGTAGCACGTAAAGTGGCTAAGGTGAATTGGGATCCTGTTGATCATACTGTTTTGGCCAATGAACAGGTTGTTGATGGGCGGGGATGGCGTTCTGGTGCGTTGGTTGAACAACGTGAGTTGACGCAGTGGTTTTTCAAAATTAGCGACTTTAGTGAAGATCTCTTGGCAGGGCTTGAAGAGCTGAACCAATGGCCGGAAAAAGTTCGCACCATGCAAAAAAACTGGATTGGAAAATCACAAGGTTTGCTGATTCGTTGGGCTTTAAAGTCGGCGGGTGATGCTGATGATGTTTGTGAGAAATTTGATGAGGTTGTTTGTTATTCAACGCGTCCTGATACACTGTTTGGCGCTTCCTTTTTGGCTCTGTCTGTTGATCATCCTATTGCACAAGCTTTGGCAAAAAAAGACAAAGCGTTGAGTGCTTTTATTGAAAATTGTCGGTGTGGGGGAACGACAACGGCAGCACTTGAAACAGCTGAAAAACAAGGGTTTCTCACGCCCCTTTTGGCTGTTCATCCTTTCGATTCAACAGTACATATTCCCGTTTATATCGCGAATTTTGTGCTTATGGACTATGGAACAGGGGTTGTTTTTGGTTGTCCAGCTCATGATCAGAGAGATTTCGATTTTGCGCGTAAATATGATCTTCCAATAAAACCCGTGGTTTTGCCAAAAGGAGAGCAAGCAGAAGATTTTGTCACACCTGAAACACCTTATACGGGTGATGGGGTGATGATCAATTCTAGTTTTTTGGATGGTTTGACACCCCGACAAGCTTTTGAAGAAGCTGCTAAAAAGCTTGAAAAACAAATGCTCAATGGGCAACCGCAAGGGAAGAAAACAGTGCAATTTCGTTTGCGTGATTGGGGGATTTCACGTCAACGTTATTGGGGGTGTCCCATTCCGATGATCCATTGTACAACTTGTGGGGTTGTTCCTGTTCCACGTGCCAATTTACCGGTTGTGTTGCCTGATGATGTTACTTTTGATCAACCAGGAAATCCTCTTGCACGACATGAAACATGGCAGAATGTTACTTGTCCTTCCTGTGGTCAACCTGCCAAACGCGAAACCGATACCATGGATACATTTGTTGACTCTTCTTGGTATTATGCACGCTTTACGGCTCCTTTTGCGCAGGAACCTGTCGACAAACAAGCAATCTCTGAATGGTTGCCTGTGCAACAATATATTGGTGGAATTGAGCATGCCATTTTGCATCTTCTTTATGCACGCTTTTTTATGCGTGCCATGAAATTGGTCGGTCATGTGACGGTAGATGAGCCTTTTAAGGGGCTTTTTACCCAAGGTATGGTGGTGCATGAAACCTATCGAGATGATCAAGGGTGGGTTTCTCCAGCAGAAATTTCGATTGTTGAAAAAGATGGAAAGCGGTGTGCTTATAAATTAACCGATCAAAGTGAAGTGACGATTGGTTTGATTGAGAAAATGTCAAAATCAAAAAAGAATGTCGTTGATCCTGATGATATTATTGCATCTTATGGCGCTGATACTGTGCGTTGGTTTGTGTTGTCAGATTCTCCTCCCGAGCGGGATGTCATTTGGACAGAATCTGGTGTTGAAGGTGCACATCGCTTTGTACAGCGTGTTTGGCGCCATGTGGCTGTGAGTGCTTCTATTTTAAAGGATGTGGCGCCTTGTGCAGGGCATCAGGGAGCGGCTTTGGAACTCTCAAAGGTCGCACATCGCACGCTCCACGCTGTAGAAGATGATTTGGAAAAATTCGCTTTTAATCGGGCTATTGCACGCCTTTATGAATTCTTGAATATTATGGCGCCGTTGTTAAATAGGATAGAAAGTGTTGACGATGAAATGAAAGCTTCTTTACGTCAAGCTATGGATTTTTTTCTTGCTATGATTGCACCCATGATGCCCCATTTAGCAGAAGAATGTCATGCTGCTTTAGGGGGAAAAAATTTAATATCTGCGCTTGCTTGGCCTATTTATGATCCCACGTTAACCGTTGCGGAATGCTATACTTTGCCAGTACAAATTAATGGTAAAAAACGCGGTGAGGTGAGCGTTGCAGCAACTGCTGATGAGGTGATGATTAAAGAAGCGGTTTTGGCGTTAGATTTTGTAAAGGCGCAGCTAATTGAAAAGCCTGTGAAAAAAATCATTGTTGTTCCACAAAGGATTGTGAATGTCGTTTTTTAGAAGTTCTATTCTTGTCATTTTAGCTGGTGTATTCACACTGTTGTGTGGATGCAAAGTTGAACCGCTTTACCGTCAAGAGTTGCAGAGTGCAATGACAATGGATTCTGCTTCTTATGGGAATCCTGCTTCTGGATACCCTTCTGGACAAGCTTCTTTGGGATTAGCGCAAAAGCTTGCTTCTATTGTTGTGGAAGAACCTTCGGATCGTTTTGGACAAATGGTGCGCAACCATCTGCTTTTTCTTTTGTATGGAAATGGTGCTAAACCTTCTCTACCTGCTTATCAATTGGCATTACAGATATCCGTCTTTACAAGAGAATCTATGCAGATAGAGGTTGATTTCGAGAAAAAGAGAAAGGGACGACCTTCTGTTGGAACTGTTATGAGCAGAGCTTCTTACACTTTGCAGGATATGAAAAATACTCTTGTTGCAAAAGGAACAGCAATGATGAATGCATCTTTTGAGCGACTTCGTCAAGAATATGCAACGCTGCAAGCAGAAGAAGATGCAAAAAAACGTGTTGCGGAAGAGTTGGCTGAACAGATCTTTTTGTTACTTTCAAAAGATCTTTCCAATAAAAATTCTAGATATTAAGCAATATTTTGTCCTGTTTTTTTCCAGTCGTCGAGGAATATTTGCAACCCTTTGTCGGTGAGAGGGTGTTTGACCAGTGCTTTTAAGATTGCTGGTGGAACTGTTGCAATGTCAGCACCACTGAGTGCTGCTTCTTTGACATGATTAACGGTGCGGATTGAAGCGGCCAAGATTTGTGTTTCAAAGTTATAGTTATCATAAATTGTGCGAATTTCATGAAGCAGTTCACTTCCATCATTTCCACAATCATCAAGTCTACCAATAAAAGGTGAAACGAATGTTGCGCCTGCTTTGGCGGCTAATAAGGCTTGATTGGCAGAAAAACAAAGGGTGAGATTTGTTTTTAGTCCTGCTGCTGTGAGGGCTTTACAGGCTTTTAATCCATCGAGTGTTAAAGGAAGCTTGATACAAATATTGTCGGCAATCTTTGCTAAAACAGCTGCTTCTTTCATCATGTTTTCAAATTCTGTTGCTGCAACTTCAGCAGAAACAGGTCCGCTAACGAGAGCACAAATTTCTTTTGTAACATCAAGAATATTGCGTCCTGATTTTAGGATAAGAGAGGGATTGGTTGTGACACCATCAACAAGGCTTAAATTCTGTAACTCTTGAATTTCTTCAATATTGGCGCTATCCACAAAAAATTTCATCTCTAACCTCTTCTTTTTAGCTTTATCCTATTTTTTGTTATGCGCTATTGTTGACTGCAAAAGCAAGAGAAAGAATTAATATCTGTGTAAAGAACAAGAATGCTATGGTGTTAATCATGTACCCGTTTTCGGTAAAGAAATATGATTTATCGTTTCCACACCTATTTCATAGTGTTGCTCGTGATAAGGCATAGAATTCATTGCGTACCAACATTTTTGCGTATTGGCATCTTTGCGTAGCGGTGTTTTTATATTTATGGAAATAAGCTAGCATTATCAAACACTTTGCTCATTTCCTATTTGCGATTGCTCTTGATATTTGAGAGTGCATCATAAGATACCTTCCTTTTTTAGGGGGTATGTTTAACTTTGTTTTTGATGAAAGCGGATGGATTTATTTTGTCGTAAAACACTGTTGAAGAACGCCTGTAAAATTTTACGCATGAAGGGTTTTTTTATGGTCAATTACATTGATTTATTCTGTGTTCTCCATTCTTCAACAATACGCTTTTGTGCTGCTTGTATTGTTGCTTGATTCTCAATCAAGCAGAAAGATGTATACACGTGTTTTCACGTTTTGGCACAAAGCCAAGGTGAATATTGTAACGGCTCCATTTGCAATATTATTCTCCCTATAATTAAAATCATGGGATACTCTTTCATCAATAAGGATTTACAAATGTTCCTCGATGGGGTTGAAATGAGAAAAATTCATCGTATTGAGGGTTTTATTACAATAGGTAAAATGATGATTATATCTTTATAAATCAGTTTGTTGAAGATAAATTGAGATATGAGGCGGTAAAAAAATAAAAGTGTGCGTTGGGAAGAAGTCATACTATGGGATCGCTTTGTTGAAGGATGCACTTAACCGATAGCATGTTGAATGCTTAATAGTGATGCGCTTTATTTGCACAGAAGAATGGCGCTGTTTTTTTTGCTATAGAGTTTTTTATTATAGACGATGAGATTGGTTCTTTTATTGGCACTTTGGTGATGAAATGAGTATTAAAAAGAATTTTTGTTAGAAAAGTGTTGTAATCGGGGGGATTGAATCCTGCAATGAATTTTATAAGAGTGTTTAAAGATTAAGGTTTAGGCCTGTTGGTGTTCAATAGGTCGTAGATTGGTTTAAAAGATGAATTCAAACATGATAGAGGAAAAGATTGTATCCGTATTGGTTCCTCTTCCTGTTGCTCACGCTTATAGTTATAAAGTTCCATCTTCTATGGAGGTGAACGTTGGTTCCTTTGTTCGGGTTCCGTTGATGGGGCGTGAGCTTTGCGGTTTTGTTGTGGACGTTGGAGAGCAGACAGCCGATGGGCAAAAGTCTGCTCCTGTGGCGCGTGAAAAATTACGCTCTCTGCTTCATGTTTTTGATTGTCCCCCATTAAAGGCAGAAATGATCACATTTTTGCGTTTTGTTAGTCGCTATACAATGGCACCTTTTGGTCTTGTAGCACGATTGGTTTTGTCGGTACCGGCTGCTTTAGAGCCGGAAGCGCAGATGCTGGGTTTGCGATATTGTGGTGGAAATGTAGAACGTCTCACACCAGCGCGATCACGGATTTTGGAATTGGTGCGTAATGAGAAGATATGGACACGTTCTGGTCTGGCACATGCGGCTGGAACTTCGGTTTCTGTTGTTGAAGGTTTAAAAGCGCTAGGAATTTTTGAAGATGTTAAGGTTCCTGCTCCTGATCTTGTGGCAATGCCTGATCCTGATTTTTGTCCCCCTCAGTTGCAGGGAGCGCAAAATGAAGCAGCAACATTATTGCGGGAAGGTGTTTTATCTTCTCAGTTTCAAGTTTTTTTGCTTGATGGTGTTACCGGATCAGGAAAGACGGAAGTTTATTTTGAAGCGGTCGCTCAAGCTTTCAAAGGGGGCAAGCAGGTTTTAATTTTATTGCCGGAAATTGCTTTAACTCAGCAGTTTTTAGATCGTTTTTATGCACGTTTTGGCGCTGCGGCAGCAGAATGGCATTCTGATCTGACGCCACGTCGTAGAGAACGCGTCTGGCGGCAAGTTGCAGAAGGGCGGGTGCGTGTCGTTGCGGGGGCTCGTTCGGCACTTTTTCTTCCCTTTCATGAGCTTGGCTTGATTGTTGTCGATGAAGAGCATGATAGCGCTTATAAACAAGAAGAGCGCATTTTTTATCATGCGCGTGATATGGCTGTTGCACGGGGCTCTTTTGAGCATTTTCCTGTTATTTTATCTTCAGCAACACCGTCGATTGAAAGCCAAGCCAATGTTTTAAAAGGGCGTTATCAAAAGGTGCATTTACCTTCCCGTTTTAAAGAAGTTGCACTTCCACAGTTGCGGGTGATTGATATGCGCCAAGGAGGAGTGCAAAAGGGGCGCTTTATTTCCTTTGCTCTTGAAAGGGCTTTAAAACAAACGCTTGATAAGGGCGAACAAGCTCTTCTTTTTCTTAATCGTCGTGGTTATGCACCTTTGACTTTATGCCGAATTTGCGGACATCGTTTTCATTGTACCGATTGTTCAAGTTGGTTGGTAGAACATCGTGCGCAAGGGCAACTGAAATGTCATCATTGTGGATATCATGAACCATTTCCTGAAGCCTGTCCTGAATGCGGAACCTTAGATCATCTTGTGGCTTGCGGACCAGGTGTGGAAAGAATTGCCGAAGAAACACAAATGCTTTTTCCTCAAGCGCGATCATTGATCCTCTCAACAGATCTCAAAGGAGGGATTGGGCAGTTGCGAAGCGAATTACAAGCCATTGCCAATGGCGATGTGGACATTATTATTGGAACACAGCTGGTTGCTAAAGGACATCATTTTCCCAAGCTCTCTCTGGTTGGTGTTATTGATGCTGATCTTGGTCTTGCCAATGGCGATTTACGCGCAAGTGAACGTACCTATCAGCTGCTTTCTCAAGTTACCGGAAGAGCAGGGCGTGTGGGATTGAAAAGTTTAGGATTATTGCAAACTTATCAACCAGATCATCCGGTCATCAAAGCCTTACTTGCATGCCAGCCAGAAGATTTTTACACACGTGAGATTGCAGCACGTCAGCATTATCATTTGCCTCCCTATGGGCGGCTTGCCTCTTTGATCGTGTCTGCACAACAGCGCCAAGCAGCAGAACATTATGCGCGCGCATTGCGTCAGGCAGCGCCACGGGAAAAAAATATCTCGGTTATGGGACCAGCAGAAGCGCCTTTGGCTTTGGTTCGGGGGCGTTATCGTTTTCGGCTTTTGCTGCAAGGACAGCGTTCTTTTGATATACAAGGGTTTATACGTGCAATGCTTAGCGGTACACCCAAAATGCCCAGTTCCGTTCGGGTTCAAATTGATATTGATCCGCAAAGTTTTTTCTAAAACCAGTATCGCATAAGTGAAGATCTCTTTGCTTAAGGTGCTTTACTTGAACTCTTATATTATTCAGAATAAGCATCCAGGCAGCAAAATATGATACATGTCCATTGCATTAAGTAGAGCCACGGGAAAAAATATCTTTGTTATAGAACCAGCAGAATCGCTTCTCTTCTTCGAGGGCACTATCATTTCGGCTTTCACTTCTTTTTTGTATGAGGGACAGTATCTTTTTGATAGGCGATTATAAGGGCTGAAAATGTTTAGCTGTACACCCAAAATACCCAATTCTATTCGAGTTCAAATTGATATTGATCTATGCTTCTTCTAAAATCAGTGCAATATAGTGCCATATAAAGTGAAGCTACGCGGGCTTAATGAAGGGCGTGATTTTGATAAAAAAATTTGAAAAGAGAGAATTTGTCGATATTTGAAGCTTATCCGGTATGAAAAATGATATATTATCATTATAAATCAAAGTTTTGTATATTTAAAGAGTGTGCTTACAAGAAAATATTACTTGGTGAAATTTTTTAAAAGGAGTGGGTATTTGAAGAAAAAAGAGCAATGTTTTCTTTAATTTTTAGGAGGATATTCATTGTTTTTTTCTTTCTTATCAGTTTGAAATAATAGACTTTTTCAATCGCAGCTGCATCTCATTAAAGGTCTTGTGGTGATAAAGGGAGTGTTTTTTAGAGAAGAAGTGTTTTGTTATGGTGGCAAGGGCATTTGAAGAAAAATCAAAGAGAGTGAAAAAATCGCTCAGAGAATGTCAAAAAGAAGCATAAAAAAACTGTGATGCCATCCTGTATATCTAAAAAAATGCTTTTCAAAAATATTTTGAATATTTTATTAAAATTTTTAAAAAGCAGCGATTTGTGGTGTTGCGAGTCGGCTATGTCTATGCTAGAAACCAAGTGATTTTTGTTCTAGGTTTTAAGAAAAAGATTCTTAAGATTGAGAATGTCTGTTTCATTTCATCTGATAACTATCAGAGAGTCGCTCAAGGGAAAGAGGCGGTATTTCGTGTCGGATTCATTTTCTCTCATACCGCTGCCGTTGGTAGATCAACGCTATGCGCAAGCGCTTTTTGATTGCGTTCAAGAAGCCGGAAACGTTGAAAAGGTTGAAAAGGCAGTAGAGGATCTTTTGCTTGTTTTGGAGCATAAGGATTTAAAATGCTTTGTGCTTAGTCCATTCTTTTCAGTTAAAGAGCAAATTAAGGTGATGCAATCTGTTTGTGCAAACATCAAATTTGCTGATAAAAACGCAGGGCAGGTCATTGGTAATTTTTTACGCGTTATTGCAATAAACCGTAGGCTTAGTGCCGTATTTGGTATTTTACGTGCTTTTCAGCATTGTGTTGCACGCGCTCGTAGGCAGGTTACTGCGCAAATTGTTTCTGCGTGCCCTTTAAGTTCTCAACAAAGACAAGAGTTGTGTGAGGCTTTGCAAGGTGTTGTTGGAGGAAAAGTCTTGCTGCACATCATTGTGGATCCAACAATTCTTGGTGGATTAATCGTTCGTGTGGGATCGTCTCAAATTGATACGTCTCTTCTCACAAAATTGTCTTCACTTAAGCTTGCATTGAAAAAAGAGGTCAGCTGATGGATATTAGACCATCTGAAATTTCAAAAATTCTAAAAGAGCAAATCAAAAACTTTGACCAAAAGGCTGAGGTTTCAGAAATTGGTTGGGTTCTCTCTGTAGGGGATGGTATTGCTCGCGTTTATGGTTTGGATAATGTCCAAGCAGGGGAAATGGTCGCCTTTCCAAACGGTGTGCGTGGTATGGCACTCAATTTGGAAGTTGATAATGTTGGTGTGGTCATTTTTGGCTCAGATCGTGATATTCGTGAAGGTGATTGTGTAAAGCGGCTAGGCGCTATCGTCGATGTTCCTGTGGGTCCCGCTTTGCTTGGGCGTGTGGTTGATGCGTTGGGAAACCCTATCGATGGGAAGGGGCCCATTAAAGCAACAGAGCGTCGTCGTGTCGATGTTAAGGCTCCTGGAATTATTCCGCGTCAGTCTGTCCATGAACCGATGTCGACCGGATTGAAAGCGATTGACGCACTCATCCCTATTGGACGGGGGCAGCGTGAATTGGTGATTGGTGATCGCCAAACAGGAAAAACAGCAATTTTGCTCGATACATTTTTAAACCAAAAACCTTTTCATGAGACAGGGGTTGGACGAGAGCAAGACAAAGTTTATTGTATTTATGTGGCTATCGGTCAAAAACGTTCGACGGTGGCACAATTCGTTAAAGTTTTAGAAGAACGTGGAGCGCTGGAATATTCTATTATTGTTGCAGCGACCGCTTCTGATCCAGCACCACTGCAATTTATTGCACCTCTTGCTGGGTGTGCTATGGGTGAGTATTTCCGTGATAATGGGCAACATGCTTTGATTGGTTATGATGACTTATCAAAACAGGCGGTGGCGTATCGTCAAATGTCTCTTTTATTGCGTCGTCCTCCAGGTCGTGAAGCTTATCCGGGAGATGTTTTCTATCTGCATTCGCGTCTTTTAGAGCGGGCTGCGAAGTTGAATGCGGAAAATGGATCTGGGTCGTTGACAGCTTTGCCGGTTATTGAAACGCAAGCAAATGATGTTTCTGCCTATATTCCTACAAATGTGATTTCGATTACTGATGGGCAAATTTTTCTAGAGACTAATTTGTTTTATCAAGGAATTCGTCCTGCTGTAAATGTTGGTCTTTCTGTATCGCGTGTTGGTTCTGCTGCACAAATTAAGGCAATGAAGCAAGTTGCTGGCTCGATTAAAGGTGAATTGGCGCAATATCGTGAAATGGCAGCTTTTGCGCAGTTTGGCTCTGATTTGGATGCGTCAACCCAGCGTCTGTTAAATCGGGGTGCGCGTTTGACAGAGCTGTTGAAGCAGCCGCAATTTTCTCCGCTCAAAACAGAAGAACAGGTGGTGGTTATTTTCGCGGGTGTGAATGGCTATCTTGATGCTTTGGCGGTTTCTGATGTTGCGCGGTTTGAGCAGGGACTTTTAGTGCTTTTGCGTAGTGATTATCAAGATCTCTTAAAGGCAATTGCTGAGCAAAAGCAAATAACAGATGAGCTGAAAGATAAGTTGATAACTGTTCTTGATACTTATGCGAAAAATTTCTCGTGATGAATTGATGGAATGCTTGAATGGCTTCACTAAAAGATCTTAGAGACCGTATCGCTTCGGTTAAAGCAACACAAAAGATTACCAAAGCTATGCAAATGGTTGCAGCGGCAAGGTTGCATCGTGCTCAAGAGGCAGCGCAGTCTGCACGTCCTTATGCGAAGAGAATGGCTGATATTTTGACCAGTGTTGCTGCTGATGTAGATGGTGTTGATGCGCCTACTCTTATGCGTGGTACGGGGCGCGATGATGTACATCTTTTGGTGGTGTGTACTGCTGAGCGCGGTTTGTGTGGTGCTTTTAATGTGCAAATTGCTCGTCGTGCACGTGAACAGATTAAGGCATTGTTGGCGGCTGATAAAATAGTAAAAATTATCACTGTGGGTAAAAAGGGCGCGGATATTTTATCGCGTGATTACAAAGGTTTGATAATTGACCATATCGATTTGCATGCTGTAAAGCGAATTGGTTTTGCAGAGGCAGTGATGATTAGTCAACGGATTGTTGATTTATTCAATGAAGGCGCTTTCGATGTCTGTACGCTGTTTTATTCTGAATTTGTTTCCGTAATTAATCAGCGTCCAACAGCTTTGGGTTTGATTCCAATGGTTGCTCCAAAAGCAGCTGTTGGGGCAATAGATGTTGTGGAGCAAACCGATCATAACACAGGTTCACAATCGATTGTTTATGAATATGAACCTGATGCTGCGTCTCTTTTAGAGGCCCTTGTACCACGTAATCTTTCGGTGCAAATCTTTCGGGCTTTGCTGGAAAATGTTGCTGGTGAAATGGGCGCCAAGATGACAGCTATGGATAATGCATCGCGCAATGCGGGTGAAATGATTAGTAAATTGACGGTGGCTTATAATCGTCAACGTCAAGCACAGATTACGACAGAATTGATCGAAATTATTGCGGGCGCTGAAGCGCTTTAAATGGAGAAGGTAAGAATTGATGGTAAAAGCAGTAACCTCAAGCAAAGGAACAGAAAAAGGTGAAAAAAAGAAACCAGCTGCTCGTTCCGGCGTGAAAAAAGCCGCTTCGAAATCTCAAGTGGATGTAAAGGCTTCCTCTGTACCTGCGCGTGATGCAGCTAAAGATACACCTGTAAAAAAAGATACATCCGCAAAAAAAGAAGAGCATGCAAAAGGCGCTGTTGGTGAAATCAAGCAGATTATTGGTGCTGTCGTTGATGTGCAATTTGAAGGTGAATTGCCAAATATTCTCAACGCTTTGGAAACAGAGAATTTAGGTAATCGCTTAGTATTAGAAGTTGCGCAGCATTTGGGTGAAAATACTGTGCGTACGATTGCTATGGATACGACTGATGGTTTGATGCGGGGCCAAAAGGTTGTGGATACAGGCACACAAATTAGCGTTCCTGTAGGAGAAGCAACGTTGGGACGTATTATGAATGTGATTGGGGAACCGGTGGATAATGTGGGACCAATCGCTTCAACCAAAACACGTTCTATTCACCAAGAGGCACCTGAATATGTTGAACAATCGACTGTTTCGGAAATTCTTGTCACCGGTATTAAAGTCGTGGATTTGTTAGCCCCTTATTCTAAAGGAGGTAAAATTGGCTTGTTTGGTGGTGCTGGTGTTGGAAAAACCGTTCTCATTATGGAGCTTATAAACAATATTGCAAAGGCACATGGTGGCTATTCTGTATTTGCTGGTGTGGGAGAACGTACACGTGAAGGAAATGATCTTTATTATGAAATGATCGAAAGCCGCGTGAATGTGAATCCAAAAGAGAATAATGGTTCAACGGAAGGGTCAAAGTGTGCCCTTGTTTACGGGCAAATGAATGAACCACCAGGAGCGCGTGCGCGTGTGGCTCTTTCAGGATTGACAATTGCAGAAAGTTTCCGTGATGAAGGACAAGATGTTCTCTTCTTTGTGGATAATATTTTCCGTTTCACGCAAGCAGGAGCTGAGGTGTCTGCTCTTTTAGGGCGTATTCCTTCTGCTGTGGGGTATCAGCCAACTTTGGCAACAGATATGGGGGCGTTGCAAGAACGTATTACTAGTACAAAAACAGGCTCTATTACTTCCGTTCAGGCAATTTATGTTCCGGCAGATGACTTGACGGATCCGGCGCCGGCAGCGTCTTTTGCTCATTTGGATGCAACAACTGTTCTTTCGCGCTCTATTGCGGAAAAGGGGATTTATCCAGCGGTTGATCCGCTTGACTCTTTCTCGCGTATGTTGGATCCATTGATTGTGGGGGAAGAGCATTACACGGTTGCTTGTCAAGTGCAAACCATTTTACAACGTTATAGAGCGCTTCAGGATATTATTGCTATTCTTGGAATGGATGAACTTTCTGAAGATGACAAATTGCTGGTGGGGCGGGCACGTAAAATTGAACGTTTCCTTTCGCAACCTTTCCATGTTGCGGAAGCCTTTACTGGTTCGCCGGGGAAACTCGTTCCTTTGGAAGAGACAATCAAAGGCTTTAAGGGGCTTTGTGCTGGCGATTACGATGATTTACCAGAAGCTGCTTTTTATATGGTTGGTTCGATTGATGAAGCACTTGAAAAAGGAAAGCGTCTCATGGCAGAGGCTTCTTAGTAAGAAGCTTCTTATTCAAGAGAAAACTGTCATGGGTATTTTTCGTTAAAAAGGACGAGTCGTTGGAGAAAACGGAGAGTCCTTATATCGGGTATTGTGGAGACTTTTGTGGAAAACAATAGAGAAGAGCATTTTTTATTTGAGCTTGTATCGCCTGAAAAAATTGTGTTTTCAGAGCAGGTAGTGTCTGTTGTTCTTCCTTCAGCCTCAGGTTATTTGACAGTTATGGCGCATTATGCGCCATTGGTGGCAAGTATTGTGTTGGGCAGTGTTCGTGTTCGCACCTCTGTGGGTGAAAAATTATTTGTTGTATGCGGGGGTGTTGCAAATATTACCTTTTCAGGCTGCTCTTTATTGGTAGAGCACGTTGTGGCTGTAGAGAATCTTTCTTTTGATGTATTAGAACAGCAGATTTTGCAGATTCAAGCGACGTTAGAAGGAGGGACAAGTGATGAGGACAATCATAAAATAGAGGCTTTTTTCCAGCAGTTGTCAGCTGATGGTGCTGTGTTGATAGAAGCGTAGCAGAGTATACAGGAAAAGATGACATGAGCGGAAAAAAGAGTACGGTTGTGTCTGCTAAAAGGAGTGCAAAACCTTTTCCTCATCCTGGTCGTGTCTTTGCGGGACCTTTGCCAAAGTGCTTTGTTTATATTTTTGCTTCTCTTATTTTGCAATGGGCTTATGGTTTAGGGGCTAATATTGTTCAGTCTAACATTGTCCATCTTACGGGTGATTTTCATGCAACTTTGGCCGAGACGACATGGCTGGTAGCGGCTTATATGGCGCCAAATGTGAGTGTAGCGATTATGTTGATCAAAATCCGCTATCAATTTGGGCTGCGCGCTTTTGCTGAATTATCAATTCTTGGCTTTGTTTTGGTTTGCGTGTTGCAGCTCTTTGTTACGGATTTGCGTTCTGCATTGATTATTCGCTTTTTTGCTGGGATTGCTGCTGCTCCTTTGGCTTCGCTTGCGCTGCTTTATATGATGGAGGCTTTTGCTCCAGCAAAGAAGTTTACTGTTGGTCTTAGTTTGAATTATATGAATGCGGCTTTAGCGGCACCTTTATCACGTTTGATTTCTCCTGATTTGCTGGAAAATGGTGGTTTTTCCAGTCTTTCCGCTCTGGAAATGGGGTTGGTTCTTATCAGCTTGGTCTGTATCTATACTTTGCCTCTTACTCCTGTTGTGCGTAGTAAGGTTATTCAAAAATTAGATTGGATAAGCTATGGTTTGATTGCTCTTGGTCTTGGATTAAATGCTGTGATCATGTCTGTTGGCATATTGTATTGGTGGTATGAAGCACCATGGATTGGTTGGGGGCTCGCACTTGCTATTTTCTCGTTGGCTATTGCTATTATTATTGAGCTTAATAGAGAAAAACCGTTGATTGATCTCCGTTGGATTTTCAGTAAAGAAATGGTCCAATCTGTTTTTATTTTATTTATTTTTCATGTTTTTTTATTGGAGCGGTCAAATTTGCCCGTAGGGTTTTTTAATCTTTTTGGTTTGCTCAATCGTGAGATGGCGCCCATGTATCTTGCGGTGACATTAGGGATTCTGTTAGGGGGGGCTGTTTGTGTCTTTTTTTTACGGGCGGGGCGTGAGGATTATTTTTATTTGTTGTCTTTGGGTTGTTTGGCGTTAGGAGCTTATTTAGATAGTCATGTAAACCATTTAACGCGCCCACAAGATATGATGTTGAGCCAAGGGTTGGTGAGTTTTAGTTATGCACTTTTTTTGCCTCCGGCTCTTTTCAAAGGGTTTGTGATCGCTGGTGAGCGAGGACCGCGTTACGTTTTAAGTTTTATTGCTGTTTTTTTGCTAACGCAAGTGACAGGGGGATTGATGGGGTCGGCTTTTTTTGGCAGCCTTCAGTTTTATTTTGCCCATAAGAACTTTGAGTCCTTAACACAAAATATTATTATTACTGATCCGCTTATTTCTGGTGAGATGAATACTTTATTTTCGCCTTCTTATGGTGTTTCTGTTCCCAATGGCTTGAGAAGTGAGCAGGGTACTTCTATGTTGATAGAGAAATTTAAGTTAACAGCAAATATTTTTGCTTATGATGACGTTTTTCGGCTTTATTTTTATATTTCAATGGTTGTATTCGTTATTTTTCTTGTCACAATGATTGTTAAGTCATGCTCTTTGCGTGCATTAGAAAAGTAGAGTAATGTCATAGAAAGAGGGGTGCAAAAAATGATAAAAAAATTACGGTCAAAAGCTACGATTGTTGCATTCCTATCGGGCATTACGGGTGTTTTGCTGATTTTGTGGGCTTGGAGGCTTCCTCCTTTTGTGAGTAACATTCAAATAACGGATAATGCTTCTATTAAGGGCAATGTTACTCTGGTTAGTTCACAGATCTCTGGGGTGATTGCACGGATTTATGTGCAAGATTATCAACGTGTTGAAAAGGGAATGCTGCTTTTTGAGCTCGATGATTCTCTTTTTCGGCAGCAGCTTGCACGGGCACAGGCTGTTCTCGATTCAAAAAATGCAAAACTGGCAAGTATTGAATTACAAGCACAGCTTTTGCAGGGCGAAATTAATACAGCAGAGGTGGAATTGGCGCGTTCACGAGCATTTTCCAATGTTGTTCCAGATAGTAAAAAGTTAGGTTTTGGTGATGCGGCAAGTTCTGTTTCTCGTCCTCTTTCACAACTCTTGACAGCTCTCGAAACAAAACGCCAATTGCAAAAACAATTGGATCTTGAACGGCAAAGTTTACAGTCAGAAGTTTCGGGAGCGAAGGTGAGTGTTGAGTTGGCAAAACTTAATCTCGATCATACAAAGATTTTATCTCCTAGAACAGGCTATGTTGGATTGGTTGGCGCTAGGGTAGGGCAATATGTTATGCCAGGGACACAATTGGTCTCTGTTATTTCTGATGATATTTGGATTATTGCTAATTATAAGGAAACGCAACTTTCTCAGATGCGTGTGGGACAACCGGTTGTTTTTTCTGTTGATGCATTGAACAACAAAAAGTTAACAGGGCGTGTGGTTCGTTTTGCACCTGCTACAGGCTCAGAATTTTCATTGTTAAAAACGGATACGACAATTGGTAATTTTATCAAAATTGCGCAACGTATTTCAGTACGGATTGCTTTAGATCCTGGGCAGGAAGGGATTGAAAAACTCATTCCTGGCATGTCCGTGGTTACCTATGTAGATACTTCGCAGCGAGTCGATTCTGGAGGATGAAATTTTGGGTTTTTTCAGTTTAATTTTTGCGTCATTTACTTATAGCAAGTGGTTGTTTACGTTGGAAGATTTCGTTTGGTTTGCTATACTACATGTTTTAAAGCTCTTAGGCTTCTTATACTTTTATGTCATGATGTAAAATAATGTTCCTTAGAATATTAAAGCGCATGCATCTTTACTCACTTCCATTTCTTTTGAACTAACTCAGTAGGGGGATGGAGTATTGGAAGCTTTGCCTGTGGTTTTGCACAACACTGTCCTTTGAGGTGTGGTATCATCGCATGTTTGGAAGATGGGGGTAGGGGGATGCCAGATAAAAAACTGGATTATAGACTGCTCGGATGGGTGGGAAACTTATCCTGTTGGGAGAGGGCATAAAGTTAGGAGGAAGATGTAAAGTTTATATTTTGTAAACCATAAAAAATGCCCGCTTTGAGTCGGGCATTAAAAGGGAAGGTTATTGGTTGTGTTATTAATTTTTACGGATCAGCAAGAAGCTTACTAAAACGGCTCCTGCTGCTAATGCGAGGGTTTTTTTAGGATTTTCTTTCGCTTTTTTCTTTAATTCTGTAGCATGTTCGTTGAGGTGATAAAGTGCGTGACGGCCTTTTTGTTTCCATGTATTAAACAGCTCAGAAATGTTTTCAAAGCTATCATTTTGAAAACTCCAATGATTTACGGGGACCAGCTCTCTTTTTAATTGTGCTATACGTTTTTTAATTTTAGCATTTTTTCTATGGGGTGAAAATAGACACATTTATTGACTCCTTCATGTGTTAAATTGTTGTGTGACAGTTGGAATTGTGTTTGGGGTTTTGCTATAACGGCTTGAAAATTGAAAGGTTGCATTGATAATGCCGTGCGTGGGTGAGATGAGAATTAAAAGTTTGGGTTTAATGAGGCATTTCTTAATGTACTCGAGTTCATTTCGTGATGGTGTTTGTTAAGGATGTAAGGTAAAAATTTTTACAAAATGGTGTAAGATTCATTCATAAAAATGGTGGGCGATGTCTTCATTTTTTTGTTTGTTTAAAGTGTTGGGATAGCTTTTGGCACTTGAAATAGTTTATAAGGAGTTTTTATCTACCTATTCTCTTGTGGCTGTAGGGAGTGGTATTGATTGATTCAATTAAGAAGATTTAAAATGAGGAAATCTTACGATATTTGGGTTTTCCATTCAAATTTGTAAAAAATAGATTATTATAAATCAATATATTGGATTAATTTGGCGATGTCTTTCATGCATTTTTAAAAATGGCGCTTTGATGGGTGTTATTTGTTGTGTTGTAAAACACTGTTTTGTGATGACATTGATGTCAGGTATCGGCATGCAACTTAAAAATACAGTATTGTCTCTGTTTTGTTTCAGTTTCTTTTTGAAGCAACCAAGTGTAGAAGTATAAACTTGAACAGAAGTAGTAGAACTTATCCGGTACGTCTATAGAATGAATACACCTATGAGTTGTATTGCATCAGTGTTAGTAGGTCGAACCTTTTGAGAGCAATCTGTTAAGATTGGTGGGCGGTGTAATTTTCGTCCTTTGAAGCGCGGAGGAAATCAATGTAAATAATGATTGATAGCGCAGGTTTTAAAAATTTGAGGACTTGATGAGTACGACCTATTTTTTATCTAAACCACTTGAGCGTCGTCGATCTGTTGGTGTTGCTGTTGGTGATGTGATCATTGGGGGGCAGAGCCCGATAGTTGTACAGTCGATGACCAATACAGATACCGCTGATGTTGATGCAACTGTTTCTCAAGTAGCTGCTCTTTGGCAAGCTGGCTCACAATTGGTTCGAATTACTGTTGATCGCGATGAAGCGGCGGCGGCTGTACCAAAAATACGGGAGCGATTGGAGAGGTTAGGATTTTTTGTACCATTGGTTGGGGATTTTCATTATATTGGTCATAAGCTTTTATCTGAGCATCCTGCGTGTGCTGAAGCGCTTGCAAAATATCGCATCAATCCTGGAAATGTTGGTTTTGGCGCAAAAAAAGATCGTCAATTTGCAGAAATTATTGAGATTGCTTGTCGGTATCATAAACCTATTCGCATTGGCGTGAATTGGGGCTCTCTTGATAATGCGTTGTTAACACGGCTTATGAATGAAAATGCACAGCAAGAAAATCCTTTATCGGTTGCTGAAGTGATGCGGGAAACTGTTGTGCAGTCGGCTTTGCTTTCGGCTACTTTAGCAGAAGAGTTAGGGTTGGGGCGTGATAAAATTATTCTTTCTGCTAAAGTGAGTGATGTCCAAGATCTTATTGCTGTTTATACCACCTTGGCGGCGCGTTGTGATTATGCTCTTCATTTGGGGTTAACGGAAGCTGGGATGGGAACAAAGGGCATTGTTGCTTCTTCGGTGGCTTTGGGTATTTTATTACAGCAAGGGATTGGCGATACGATACGAATTTCCTTAACACCAAAACCTGGTGGTGATCGGACACGAGAAGTAAAGGTGGGGCAAGAACTTTTGCAAGTGATGGGTTTTCGGCAATTTTTGCCTGTTGTTGCGGCTTGTCCTGGTTGTGGGCGCACAACCTCAACGGTCTTTCAACAATTGGCGCAAAAAATTGAAGCAGATTTATACAAAAATATGCCTGTTTGGCGTAAAAAATACCCTGGCGTTGAAAGTTTGAAGGTTGCTGTGATGGGATGTATCGTCAATGGACCGGGGGAGTCAAAGCATGCGGATATTGGAATCTCTTTGCCTGGAGTGGGGGAAAGTCCTGCGGCACCTGTTTTTATTGAGGGACAAAAGGTAAAAACTTTGCGGGGTGATCACATTGCTGAAGAATTTGAAGCGCTTTTGAGTGATTATATTCATACACGCTTTGGGCAAGGTTGAGGTAAAAATCGCATAAGGTTGAAGTAAAAAGGGTGTGTCGTTTTTTTTAAAACAAGCTGTCTTCAATGTGAAGAGGGTGCTGTTGTATGCTGCTTTAGCTATGGTCAATACTGTTGTTGGTTGCTTATTATTTTAGGTAAAACCAGATGATATGCCTGTTTTAGAATCAGAAGCTTATGAAGGATATTAATGAGTTTGAGTGTGTTAAGACTATTAAGCAAAACGATATGAATACTTTAAATGGATCCGTAAATGTTGTTGCTGGTTTTTTGGCTGCTCTTGAGACAGTAAAATATTTAACGGATTCTTCAAATATCAAATTATAGAAAGAACATTGTTTATTGATTTTTCAGGCATTTTCCCAGCATTTTTTGGGGTATCAAATTGATAGGATTGGAAATCCTTATAGCGATTATAGTCCTATTTGTCGTAAAATGTAAGCTTTTATATTGATATAAAATGATGTATACGGGTGCCTTTTTTGGCGTTATTGGGGGAGTGCATGACAAGTATATTAGCGTTTGGCTTTTTATTTAACGGTATAAGGATTTTAACTGGCGCCTTTATTGTCTTTTATATGCTTGAAAAAGGCTTAACGCTTATTGATATAGGTGTCATTAAGTCGTTTCAGGCTTTTATTATGATGGTTACCGATATTCCTCTGGGATATTTTGCTGATCGAAAAAGTTATAAAATATCGATCGTTTTGGCAGCGGCTTTTGCTGCCACATGGCTCTTTCTCATGGGATTTTCTACAAGCTTTTATGGTTTTCTTTTGGCAGAAACTTTTAATGCCTTATCGCTGACATTAATTGCTGGAGCCTATAATGCTTTACTTGTTCAATATGCAAAAGAAAAATTGACATCCACTAAAAAAGTGCTTGGTTCCAGCTCTCAATATAATTACATCGGCATGTTTATATTCAGTTTAATCGGGGCATATTTTGCTGATTATTCTAGCCAATATATATGGTATATCGCGGCGTTTTTAATGTTGATGACGACACTATTTGGTTTGTTTTTTCTTGATGACTTGAAGGGGGAGAAAAAACCAAATAAAGCGAATTCTCTCATTTGTGAAGCTAAGGAGATGTTATCTATTTTTATTAAAGTTCCTTATATCTCTTTATGCTTTTATTTTTCATTGATTTTTTTCAATATATTCTCGCAGTATTGGCAGTGGATATTTAAAGATCATAATATTAATGTCACTTATTTTGATCTTGGTGTGACATTTTCATTGATATTGCTCTCTCAGCTCTTGGCTAGTTTTCTCTTTACAAAACTAAGTGAAAGAGTGAATTTTATTTTACTGTTGTTTCTTTCGGCTTTACTGATTTCTACAGTCGCTTTCTTTGAACCAAGAAAAGAAATGGCTGTCATTTTAGTCTGTATGATTTTTTATCTCATTAAGTATACATATCTTCGTGTAGAAGTTATCTTGCACGATAGTATTAGTGATCATTTCAGGGCTACATATGAATCTTTCTTGTCAACCGTTGGGAGATTTAGCTTATTGGTATTTTTTTTACATGTGTGCGTATATGGTCAATATATTTGGCTTTTTCTCACTCGTTTATATTTTTGCTATTTATTTATTGATTTACTTGTTGGCGGTATTTTTTTTTTAGAAGGAACTCTCAAAAAAGTTCAGTGAAAATATTAACTTATTACGATACGTATTTTATAGGGTTTCATAGTGGGGCAAGGCTTTTATTTATTAAGGCGCATCGTTGTTTTTGCATGTTGAATGAGAAAGCTGAATAGTCTCAGTTATTCTTATTTAAAATCTATGTATGTTGAAGCAATCAAAGTCATCTGCTTGTACGTTATAAGTGGGCGTGGCATAATAATCGTTAAAAGGGAAATAAAAATGCTGCTCATGAATATTGCACAAAGAGTTGCTGATAAGATTGGACGCTGATAAAGAAAATGATTGTGCCAGATTATATGCTTATTAAGGAATGGTGATGAAGCAGTTTTCCCCATTTTCATTGGTTCCTTGCTGCTAACCCTTTATCTCATTAGAGCTAATTTAAGCAGTCGGACAATTTATAGCCTGTTCAAATAGGCTTTCCTCATGACGGATTTTATTGTTGATATATTTAACGCGTTTTATTGCTGTTTTCTTTAAAATATCAATCATCTTGTTGAGATAATTTTTTTACGTTGTACATTCTCATTTTTGAGTATTTTCTCTTTGATTGTGGCGTTAGCTCTGTATTTTCTGATGTTAGAAAATACTCTTAATCCAGATAATAAACTTATCTATGGAAACTTTGAATGACAGCCCCCTCTTTGAGAGGGAATAAAACCAAGTACAGAAATATTGTTGAGTACAATTTGCTATAAATAAGCCACAAGAAACCAGCATATATTGATATATTTGATAGGAATCTGTTAAGCCGTACAAATTATGGTCATTAAAAGGTAAAGCGATGAAATCGTTATCCATAACGCATATTGTAACATTTATAACTCTTTTTTTTGTATCTGTGTTGTTGGGATGTACGCGCGTAGATAGTCTAGAGTAGTATAATAAACTTTACGAAGAATATATAAGTGAAAATTACGGCGCTTTTGAACATTTTCAAAAGCAGGAACAAGCAAGAAATTTCGTCTATAGCCGTGGCTATCAGAATATCGTACCAAAGTTTGACATTATACGGCATCGTCACATACTGATTGTTTTATGTGGACGTTTTGTTAATTTATTGCGTGGTGATTATAATGAATGGATATCAGCAGATATGTTACTCAATGTCATAAGCAGTTTGCGTAATGACTATAACTAGAGAGAAAACGATTTTATTTGGGCCTATAATATGTCTATGAATGCTACCGACCCCATGATTGATTACGCGAAAAAGTTTCTTAATTCTTCAAGTGAAAATGGCATGAGTTTCAAAACACAAATGATTGATCTCGTGTCGAGTATGAGGACCGGTGATGATGAAAATGTTAAACAAATAGCGCGTTTTTGCATAGAGCTAAACACGATATATGACATGATGAAACCAAGAAGAATTTACAAATGACATTGAATGGATAATGAGAAAAATTCTCTCGAAGGATATTCAATGGCTATAATACTCTTGATAATCGCGGCATTTTCTTGGCCATGTTGCATGTTTTTTTATTATGGCTTCAAAAGGTGGACATATTTTCCAGCTTTTACAACAGGCATAGGTTCACTTACAATGATGCTTTTCATCTTAATAAGAAAATTGCATTTAAAGGAGGAAATTTGCACTTGGATTGAAAAAACTACTTATCACAAATTAGATTGCGCTATTATATATAATAATAAGGACTTTTTTTATCTTTCTGTTGCAATGATCATTCTCTGTTTAATCTTATCAATTTTCTTTTTATGTGATGAATTGAATAAACGAGATAAAGAGCGTGATGAATTAAAGTTGTACAGTGATCATGATTATTATTCAATTGAAGTTATTACACACTTTTGTAAATAAAAATGTTTCTGCTTTTGAAGGAGCATGCCGACACAATTATTCACTTTGCTAGCCCCTAATGTTGCGGACAGCCCTTGGCTTTTAAGACGGTTCATAAGAGGCAGTTTTTAGTCTTTTCTTTGATGTTTTGCCCCACACGGCTTTTCCCGCTTGTGACGTGCAAGCAAGTGATTTTGATTGATTTAACATACACAGATTTGAAATGAGAGAATCTTACGGTATTCAGGGTTCTTATTCAAGTTAAAAACCGCAAATTATCATTATAAATCAATGTATTATATATTTCTTGCTAAGAAAAGAGAGATCGGTAATAATATTTTTTTGGTCTTTCGTTCTATTGAAATTAATGGCTTTATTTATCCTGTTATGCCGTAACATACTGTCATTTGAGGGGTGGTGAAGGTAGCCTGTTTGATACATTAAGTATTTTAAGAAGTGCATGGTGAATATTCTTAAGTCTGTTTATCGAGTCTTTAGTTTAAGTGAATCGCATGCGTGGAAAGCGAGAGAAACCTACTCGGTAGGAAACTAGACTGTTTACAGAGTAGATTAGGTTAAAAGACTTTGTTCTTTGAGGGTGGCATAAAAATCAAAATAGCCATTATGTTCATTTTTTTCTGATATTTTAAATACGAGCTTCAAAAAAATGATGCCTAAACTAAACAACGAGCACTTTTGTAAAAGTGTTTTTAGAGAGCAAGTAATACACGAGTGAATTTACAGAATGTGACCATATTTGATCTTTTACAACAAGATAGCGTGGAAAGGCATAAAAATTACGACTCTTTACTGAGGGCAGTGTACTCCTAGGGTTGGCAATAAACAACAGATGACTTTGATAAGGCTACAAAGCCAATCGGCATTTTTATTGTTTTTTGCGGGTTTATAAAATGCCTGGTTTTATACTTATTCTGTTTATTTTTTGCCTTATCGTTAGAAGATTAAAGATATAAAGGAGAAAATGAGTTTTCCTCTTTCCGGTTGTTTTTTATTCGGCTTTAAAGCATCCACTGTAATATCTTTTAAAACATGGTGATTACGCATTTTCACATTTTGTTTCTTTCAGTCTTTAATGGAAGGCATTTTTTATGCAAAATAGGATACCCAGAATGCATTTGTGTTATAAATTTACGCGGCTTGTTTTAATGAAATTCCTCTTAAGATTTGTCGCACCCATTTCATGATAAGGACTATAATGGAGATTAATGGTAATGTTTCTTTGAAAAATCTATTATGCATTCAATAAATATGATGGTGTACACTATGTACAATAGGGCGGATGAAGTTTAATTTTGGCGTATTGCACTAAAGTGTGCTGCTTGTTGGAGGGGGAGTGCTTTAGCGCCAAAAGGATGTAAGAATGCTTCTGCTTTACTGATGAGTGTATCTCGCTTTTTTTGGGTTTCTTTAATGCCGTAAAGATGAACAAAAGTGGCTTTTTGTGCCGTTTCATCTTTTCCAGCCGTTTTTCCTAGGGTTTGCGTGTTGGCAGTGACATCAAGAAGGTCATCGGTTAATTGAAAGGCTAAACCAAGATAGGTCCCAAAATCAGTAAGTTTTTCAGTTAATTCTTTAGATGCATTGCCAATGATGGCACCTGCTTGGCAAGCAAAGCTTATCAGGGCTGCTGTTTTCATGTGTTGTAGAGTGATGATGTCAGTACTTTCTTGCGGTCTTTTTTCAGCTTCAAGGTCCAGCATTTGTCCACCTAACATACCGCCAAGTCCTGCCGATTGTGCAAGAGACGTGATCAGCTTGATTCTAATATCTGTAGATAGATTACTAGCTTTATGGGCAATGATTTCAAAGGCAAATGTTAAGAGGGCATTGCCTGCTAGAATTGCTGTTGCTTCATCAAATGCTACATGGACAGTGGGTTTTCCACGCCGGAGTATATCGTTATCCATAGCGGGAAGATCATCATGAATGAGCGAATAACAATGGATACATTCTAAGGCACACGCAACATCAAGAGAATGTTCTACAGGGACATCAAAAAGTGCAGCACTTTGAATTACAAGAAAAGGACGCAAGCGTTTTCCACCGTTCAGCACACCATAGCGCATGGCTTTGATTAAGTTTTTAGGGCGTGAAATTTCACCAGTTTGGATTTGATCACTTAACAGGGTATCAAGCCGCTTTTCAACGGTATTTCCATGTTTTGCAAGAAGGGTGGTAAATTCGTGCATTCTTGCTTCCTTTGTTTTTACAAAAATGAAATTATGAAGTTTAAAGAGAAAGGTTGTTGCTTTTTCTTGTTTTCATAAATTGGCGTCGTTTTTTATTAAAAATCAACTTCTCTTTTTATCTGTATCTCTACTGTATGCGCAAATCCCTTTTTAAACCAAATAAAAATTGAATGAAGGGCTTATAAAAAAGCTTTCATTGGTGTATAAAATTCTTAAATTTTGCAGTGTTTTTGATATTCATTTGATTATTGTGACACCATTTTTGATAACAGGAAGGTCATTTTTGGTAAGAGGAGGATCATTTTGACATTGCCTCTTCTTTTTTATCAGTGTATAATATCCTCGAATTTTATGGTGTTTTAAATGAAGCATTGTCATTTTTGACATTGCTTTTTCTGTTTTAATGGATTTGGAGTGTCTTTTTATGGCTGTACCTAAACGAAAAACCTCTCCAGCGAAGAGGGGCATGCGCCGTTCGGCTGATGCTCTGAAGGCGCCGACTTATATCGAAGATAAAAATTCTGGTGAATTACGTCGTCCTCATCACATTGATTTGAAAACGGGAATGTATCGTGGGCGTTCCGTTTTAGTGGTTAAAGACTGAGCGTTTTCTTTCTTTTCCAGAGGTCAACTTCTTTTATTTCATCGATCAATGCACGCTTGGGGCGTGCATTTTCGCTTTAAGATGAATGTTGAGGTTCCCTTGCGTCGTCTTCTATCGATGTGGAACAGGGAATGTATCGTGGGCGTTCTGTTTTAGTGGTTAAAACTTTAGCGTTTTCTTTCTTTTCCAGTGGTGGATTTCTTTTATTTCATTAGTGAATGCATTGGGTAAGATGCGTTTTTCACTTTTTCTTGAGAACATGTGTGGGATAAAGTTTTGCTGTAGAGAAATGATTCTATTGTGGGAGATGATTTTCTTGTTTTCTTGAGAGGCTATAAGGGATTGCTTGTATCAGTGTCTTTTATGATGACTTCGTTAAGAGCTTGGGTATTGATATAAGTTAGTTCAGTAATAGAATCATTTTGTATCGCACTTAATCTTTATTGACTATAGAGAGAATCCTATTAGACCGTAAAATATCATCGTTTAAGGCGGTTGATCTATGTAAGGATTTAAGCATACCGGTGTTTTCCGGTGTTTGTTATGAGAATATTTAAGGCAATGGTTTGTCTATAGACTTATATTGTGACATGTGATTCTCCTTAAAAAAATAGAGATCGACATCACATTGATTTATAAAGATCATTTGTTGTTTTGCGCCTTGAATGGAAGCTCTATCGTAGGATTTTCTCATTTCAAATTTTTCCCCATGTTGAATCAATGACAATCACTTGCTTTTCGGTCACAAGTGGGGCTGGCATGTGGGTAAAAACTCTATAAAAAAGGAAAAAATGTCTATAATGAATATTTTCAAATGTAAGAATTGTTGTAACATTGGGGTTAAGTGTATGCTGATATCAGCGTGCTTTCTTATGAGCAGAAAAGAGAAAACCGTTACAAGACAAAAGCTATACAGATTCAATAATCTTTAGTGCTTTTTATGATAAAAGTGCATGAGACTTTTCTATGAATATCACGCTGTCTTTTCATATTTTTGAACTAAGAATTGTCCATATATTTTTCGTATTTTTGTGAATATAAGGGATTTGTTGCGAACAGCTTGTAAAAATAAGTAAACTTAAAACCAGATATGTTATGTGTGGGGGTGAGCAAAGTATTTTATCAAAGCCGGTACGATTCTCCAGTTCATAGCTGGTTTATGAATGATTTTATAGTGTTTCTTACCTAAGTTTATGATTTTTTTGTTATCTGTTCATCACTAGACAACATATTGATTTATATATATAATTCATTGTTTTTCATATTGAATTAGAACCCCGAATAACGTAAGATTCACTTATTTCAAATCTCTCTATCTAGAATCAATCAAAACCACTCGTTTGCACGTCACAAGTGGGATGAGTGTGTGGATAAAATTTGTATAAGAAAGGACTAGAAATGGTTCTTATGAATCGTCTTAAGAGCCAAGGGCTGTCGTAACACCCACGAGCTGGAAAATATAATGATGGTACCGGCTTGCTTCTTCACAAACGTAAGAGATGGGGGTGGTCAATGGATTTACCGTTATACCTTTCACGGGGGCCGCGAAATGGGCTTGGGAGCGTTGCGAGATGTTTCTTTAAACAAGTCCGTGAATTGGCAATTGGGTGGGGTGCTGTTTTACGTGAGGGGCGTGATCCCATTAAAGAACGTGAGAAACAAAAGCGTGAGGCAATGCGCAATCTCCATTATTTAAAAAATATTGCTTTAGATGCTTTTGAAAGCCGTAAAGCTGAATTAAAAAATGATGGTGAGGCGTGTGATTGGTTTTTACACTGACGCCTTTATATTCTCCCCAAATTAGGTTGTCTGCCCGTTTCAGAGATTACGCAAACAGAGATACGCAATACCCTTGCCTCTATTTGGCATGCAAAAGCTGCAACAGCAGATAAAGCACTGAAGCGTCTTAATCGTTGTCTTAAGCATGCGGTTGCTTTGGGTTTGGATGTTGATTTACAAGCAAAAAAAGCACGCGCACTCTTAAGGTAAGCAACGCTATAAAACTATTAATAGACTAGCCATGGATTGGAAAGATGTTCCTGCCTTTTATCAGTTACTCTGTAAAACACAAAACATAACACGACTGGCTTTGCGTTTGCTTATCCTGACAGGCGTTCGTACTAATCCTTTGCGTCATATTCGTGAAGATCAGATTGAAGATGATAACTGGACAATTCCTGCTGAGAATATCCAATCTTTAGCGGTCTGTTTAAAATAGAGATTGAGACTTTTAAGAGTTCTATGAATCGTTCTAGATTTTTTGTGTCCGATTGGAGTAAGAATATTGCATATATTTCGTAATCTCTGAAATAAGAAACCTCATTTTGGAAAAATATGAAATTGAAAGGGGCAATGCTAACGTTCATTTTTATTGTTATTTTTTAAGTTAATTTTACAGCTTTCAAAAGTATTTGGAATGCCTTTTACAGAATGGAGATGATGGTTTTAGTTCATGCTTTTTTTATCGCGTTCTTTAATGGGGGGAATGCTTCTCATGCAAAATAGAGCGCCCAAGACAAAATATCTTATGTTGTACTGTCACGCATTTTTTTAAAGGAATATTTTTCAATATTTGTGGCATCCATTTTATGACGGCGTTTTTGAATGTTACAATGGTTTTGTAGAAGGGGGTCAATGGTAAAGTTTCGGTGTAGTGTATAAACGGCACTATGATCTTTACGCTTAATAAAAAAGCAAGCCCCGTCCTTACACATCTTGCCAGATTCCAATGTTGGTATATCCTTTGGTGTTTGAGACAGTGTCTCGCTCTTTTTGTACAGTTTTTACCCACAGATCAACTCCACTTGTGATTGACAAGCAAGTGATTTGATTGCTTCAACATGAGAGAAATTTGAAATGAGAAATCTTACCATATTCAAGATTCTAATTTAATAATGAATAATGCTAGATTATGATGATTAATCAGTTTATTATCTATGAAGAAAGAAAATGAGGAAGAGGAATTTGTCGAAAAGTTAGATTGTTTATAGATTGGCGCTGGTTAAGAAACTTTGTCCTTAAGGGCAGAGAGGATGTTAAAAAATAAAACCAGCTTTTCGCTGGTTTTATCGAAATATCATCATTATGATGAAAGAGTGTATTATGCAGCGTAGACAGCTTTACTGTTTTCATCTGTTTCTTCTCTCTCAGTTTTAAACTCGCGTTCCGGCTTGTTGGAGAGATGCATCTCTATGAGATTGATAGCTTCTGTTTCAGAAAGACTATTAATAACCGCAATTTCGCGGGCCATTCTTTCAAGAGCAGCTGTATAAAGTTGGCGCTCAGAGTAAGATTGTTCAGGCTGTAGATTAGAGCGGAAAAGATCACGGACCACTTCGGCGATACAAATAAGATCTCCTGAGTTGATTTTAGCATCATATTCTTGTGCACGACGTGACCACATGGTCCGTTTAACGCGTGCTTTTCCACGTAAAACTTTTAAGGCACGTTCGACAGAATCACTAGCAGATAATTTACGCATTCCAACGGAAAGGGCTTTTGCAATGGGGACTTTGACATCCATCTTATCTTTCGCGAAATGAATGACAAAAAGTTTTAATTTATGTCCTGCAACTTCTTGATCTTCAATCGCTATAATTTGTCCTACTCCATGCGTAGGGTAGACGATATATTCAGAGGTTGCAAATTCTTTGGTCTTGGAAGACGTTCCATGTTGGGATGCCATATTTTAGTTTACTCCCTTATGATCAACAAATGTATCGGAAAACAGGTTATAAACCTGAGGGTTGAGTTTTCTTTAACCAAGTATATTGTACCAATTAAGTGAGCATAAAAGCCGAGTACTTTTAAATCAAAAAAATACACCGCTTTACTATAACAAGCAAAGAAAAATACTTAGAAAGATGATCATGTTAAAATAACACTAACATCAAAATTTAAAAGAATCAATCATTTCGCTTAAGGATTTTTTATTTTTACAAGAGAAGTCTTTCAATCGTTGAAGGAGGAGAGTGTACACTTTATCATTACTCTTCGCCACTTCCTGGATTTTCTGAAAAATACTTTTCTAATTTATTTGGAACACCATCCATTTCTTTTGCTTGAGGAAGAGGATCTTTTTTGGTGGTTAGATTAGGCCATTTGTTTGCATAATGAAGATTGAGTTCTAACCACTTTTCTAATCCTGGTTCTGTATCAGGTAAAATCGCTTCTGCTGGGCATTCTGGCACGCAAACACCACAATCGATGCATTCATCGGGGTGAATAACAAGCATATTTTCCCCTTCATAAAAACAATCAACTGGGCAGACTTCAACGCAATCCGTATATTTGCAGTGAATGCAGTTGTCGGTTACTACGTGGGTCAAGATCAAACTCCATTTGTTACTTTAATTCTCTTTAGAGGAAAGTGTGTGCGTGTTTTTATGATTGGTGAGTTGATCGCGTAGTACAGCTAGTTTCGCAAAAGGTGAATCAGGATTAAGGCGCTTTTCTTTTTGAAAGGGCTTATGATTTGCATGTTTTCCTTGGGATTTGTGGAACTTATGAGAGCGTTTTGCTTGTGATGGTGCTTCTTGAGGGGAATTTTCATTTTTGTATTCCGCTTTTTTTACAGCGTTCTTCGATTTATTTTGCCACTTATTTCCTAATTTATCACGTTTTTTTTGTGCATGGTGGGGAAATTGATGCTTATAATGCCATAACAAAATAACTTTATCTTCTTCTGTAGAGCGAGGGGATTTGGCGAAATTCCCAACAGGTTCAGCTGCTGGTAAACGATTGGTTTTATGGAGATGTTTTTCAATACCAGAGGATGAAGTGTTTGGGAATGAGGTATTTTTTTCTTCTCGTGTTGTTTCTAAATCGCTTATTGTTTGCCATTGACTTCCAACGCATTCTGCTGCAGGAACATCTTGCATTGCCCTATTGACAGGGGAAGAGGCTTGGTGTGCAAAGAGATTTTGTTCAAAAACAGTATTGCTTATGCTGTACGATTGATAACCAAGTCCTTTGAGGATTTCTTCCATATCGTTTCCATTGGCCCCAAGAATGGACATCATGGCTGGTGTAACAAAAAAACTTTTGCCATCATAGGCTCCATCGGGTTTAGGATCACTTCCTTGTTTCCAATGAAGTGCGGGACGGATGAGATTGGCAAGACGTTCTAAAATATCAATCCGTACAGCACGTTGTCCTAAGATTCGGTAGCCGGCTAATTGATAAAATTGGCGGTTATAGGTAGGGTCAACAATTAAAGAGGTTCGACCAGCAGATAATGCTGAAAAAACTTCACCCAAACCAGTTTGATCTTGTCCCGCATTTTGAAGATTCCACAGGAGAGTAATGGCTTGAACCGGAGCAGGTTTAAGCATTCCGGCAACATAGATATGAAAAGCGCCAAAACGCACGCCTAGACGCCGAAGAACGGCACGTGATTCTTGCGCAAGGTTTTTGACAATGTCTAAGACTTCGCGGCGTGGTAAAATCCCTAAAGAGTTAAAAAGTTGTAAAGCAAGACTGTTTGTTGAATCCGTTAAATTATCAGCATTGCGCAAATCAAACAGGGGTTTTAAAGTCGTTTCAAAATGAAAGGTGACAAAGCGTTCTAATCGTTTCACAACGTTATTGCGGGATTCTCCCGTGAGTTGTTCATCTGCTAAAACAATCAGTTTTGGTTTAAAAAAATCTTCTGTTGCTACAAGTTGTCCTACGGGTTGACCAATCCAGCGCACAATTCCATCAGAACTGAGGGTAAAATCTCCATTTGCAGAAGCACAAAAACGTGTCGCGCGTTTGGAAAAAGCAAGAATCAAATTCTCATTCTCTGTTGAAATTTGCTTCTCAGCTATTTGATCGGTACTGTTTTTGTTGGCATAAAAACGAAAACCTTCAAATTTACCCCTTCCGTGTTTTTCAATGAGAATATCATCTTGAAGAATCTCATTCTGTTGAACAATCTTGCTATCCATGATCATTTTCTTTCTCAGTGTGACACTGGTCAAAAGCTTTTTGCGACAATTTCATAATGGTGCTCTTTCTTTAACACGTTTGTTGCGTTTGCTTCAATCACTCTTGTCATTTTTTGCTGTTTCTTTGCGCCTTTAAAACTTGAATGATTCTTTTTTCATTCAGTTTTCATTCAGTTTGGATGCTTTATATTTGCAAATTACACTTATTAGTTGTATTGTAAAGCTAAAAGCATAAATAAATTCTTCAATTTAAAAGGAAACGGAACCGGTTATCAAAAAACGGCATTTCTTTTGCATGATCACTTTATTTTTTTGCTGTTTTGTCATGAAAAGTGAAGAGAAAGTTTTTTCAAATATTTCATAGGCTAAAAGGCATATTGTAAAGGCATTTTGCAGGTGAAATTGTGTCTTATGTCAAGAAGTTTTACCATAACAGTAAAAAAACAATTGCGATTATAAAATTACACGTTAAAGTAGTGGTCACAGAAGTTAACAACTTTTGCGTTCTTTTTAAGCGAAGAACAATGATGTCGTTGCCAAATCAATTTTGATAATTTTAATCGCAAGGGGTTATTATGGGTAATCTTTCAAATGCTGTTTATAAAAGCAGCAAAAATTATAGCGATGCAGACAAAAGCTTAGGACGTAATATGATGCGTTCTGCTATGCAAGCACCTTATCTTGAACGACAAAAAGAGCATGATTTGGCTCTGCGGTGGAAAGACAAACGTGATGATGATGCCATGCATCAAATTGCAGCGGCTCATATGCGTTTAGTGATTGCTATTGCTAATCGCTTTAAACGTTTCAAAATGCCATTGGGGGATTTGGTACAAGAAGGGTATGTGGGACTATTGGAAGCAGCTGCACGTTTTGAACCTGATCGGGAAGTGCGTTTTTCAACATATGCAACGTGGTGGATACGCGCTTCTATTCAAGATTATATTTTGCGAAATTGGTCAATCGTTCGAGGGGGAACGAGTTCTTCGCAAAAAGCACTTTTCTTTAATCTTCGGCGTTTGCGTGCAAAACTGATACAAGATGATAGTGCTTTGTCAAAACAGGATATTTTTCGCACAATCGCTGAAAAACTCGGTGTTTCCGTGCGCGATGTTGAAACGATGGATTTTCGTTTTTCCAGTTCTGATAATTCCTTGAGTGTTTCTGTTTCTGAGAACAGTGATAATCCCATTGCTAAGATGGATGTTTTGGTGGATGAGAGTCCTCTTCCTGATGCTTTAATTGAGCAAGTCATTGATGGTCAACGGCGTACACAATGGCTTTACGATGCGTTGCAAATTCTCAACGAACGGGAGTTGGAAATTATTCGCTTTCGTCGCTTAAATGAAGAGGGGGCGACTCTCGAAGTTTTAGGTGAAAAGTTAGGAATCTCGAAAGAGCGCGTGCGTCAAATTGAAGCTAGGGCTTTGCAAAAATTGCGCTCTGCTCTCCTTACGGTTCATTCAGAAGACGCTTACGATATATAAGCAGTGAAAGGCTTTGGGGGGGGGAGGAAAGAGAATGTATTAAGTGGGGGCATATGAGAATATGATAAAGTCAGTTTTAGGGGGTGTTCATATTTGTTTAGGAATATGCCTCCTTGGGGGCGCTACTGATAAACAGAGGAAGATAGGGGGCTGTTAGTTGGAGGAAATATATATATCAAACGGAGACCTATAAAGGCATGATGAAGTTGGATTTTAAAGTGTTCCTCTTTATTTTCGAATATGCTTTAAGGGGGAGGGCGTGATACAGGCAGAAAAGAATCAAAACTGTAACGGATGAGAAGAAAGGCTTATTCTGTAATAATTTTCACTTTTGTACCTGCGGGTAAAGTTTGCGTTGGTGAGAGGGCGTTGAGGATGCGAAAGAGTTTTTCTTTATATGGTGTGTATTGCATTTTATCTGCAAGATTGGCAACGGTTTCTCCTTGTTTAACACGGACAACACGGATTTTTAAGGGCTGCAATTTTTTTAACTGTGAAGATGAAAGAGAATGAAAGCTTTGTAGCGTTTTTTGGGCAACCTCTGCAAAATTTCGAGAATTATATGGAGCGGCCGTCAAAAAACGAAAGATGTGGTTGTTGAATGGAATGACAACCACATCAAATTGCCATTGATCATTGGTAGCATAGGCCCGCGCTCCAAGTAAACTTTGGCTTTGGGATTCTTGGCGCATAAATTCTTGATTGGGGAGCCCTTGAATTGTGATGGGGCGGATAGATGATTGATCTAGACCGATAATCCAGCCGCTTTTCAAATAATCACTCGCAGATATTTCAGCAGGATGTGGAATAGCATCAAAACGAATCGCAATTTTATCTGGTCCACTGGCCCAAACAGTGTGTGCTGAATGTTCTATTGTAAAATTGTTTGGAACAGAAAAAGCTATGCGCAATTGTGGGTGAATAAATTGGTTGCCTCGTACAAAACCTGTATAAAAGCCTCCTCCAAAAATTATGCCATCAATGCTTTTGAGAAAAGAATCATGATCGGATATTTTACTATTCCCTTTACTGATTTTACGCGCTTTTTCTATCGCAAGCCGAATGCGTTGAGGGGTAGTTGGGTGGGAGGCTAAAAAATCTAGAGAGGCATTTTGGGTGCCAGAGATATTACGAAAAGCACTATAGGCTTCCATTGTTTGAAGAAAGCGTGGTGAAGCAAAAGGATCATATCCTGATTGTTGGAGCATTTCGAGCGCAAGGGAGTCAGCTTCCAGCTCTTGATTGCGGGAAAATTGCGCGAGTTGTTGCTTGTTTTGCATAGGGTTATGAAGTTTTTTGCCAATAGAAGAAAGAAGACGTGAAGACATGTGATTGGTCATCTTTAATTGGGCTTCTTTTTGCAGGCGTAAAATGCCATGATTGGCTCTGATATGTGCTATCTCATGGGCTAAAATGGCTGCAACTTCTGAAGAATCATTGGCTAATGCCAGCATACCACGAGTGATGTAGATCGAGCCGTTGGGGAGCGCAAAAGCATTGATAGTTTCTGAGTTTAAAATTGTTACAGAATAGTTTTGATGAGAACTATGGGATGCAACTGCTAGTTTACGGACAATCTTTGCTAAAAGGTGTTCAAGTTTTGCATCATGATAAGCGCCACCATACATTTGCAAAATACGTGGGTGTTGCAGAGCGCTTAATGTGACATAGATATTGTGGTTGTTGGTACGTTTGATCGTTTTAGAAGAAGTGGAAGAAAGCCTATCATTTTGAGAAAGTGGTGTATGACAAGCCGAAAGGAGAAACGTTAGACTTATGAAAGTTGCTTTATACAGGCAAGAGCGAAAAAGAAAATTGCGGTGAAAAATGGGGTGCGTTGGACCATGGTGCACATTATTTCTGCGGAGTAATTTGGCAAATTGCATTTGTATCTTTGTATCGTATGTTTCTTTAAGAAAGGCATTAGGGATAAGGATTCGTTTGGCTATATCATGCTTTTTGTTTATAAAAAATGACTCTCACTTATAAAAAGATGCACTGTAAAGAAAATTTTGTGAAAGGCAAAGTATGGCATGACAACATTTACGATATTATTAAATGGGGATGTTCATATCACTGATCGTTTGCTTAATCAAATTCAAAACAGTCGGGTGATTGCTGCGGATGGTGGTATGCGTCATGCGGCAACGCTTAATGTAACGCCTGAGTTGTGGTTAGGAGATTTTGATTCATCAGATGAGAATTTAATCCGCCAATATAATCATGTTCCGCGTGAAGTTTTTCCCTCTGATAAAGATATGACAGATAGTGCTCTGGCATGTGAAAGAGCGCTGCAAAAGGGTGCTAAAAAGCTTATTTTATGCGGTGCTTTGGGAGGGGAGCGAAGTGATCATAGCCTTTCTCATATGACGCAAGCGTTGATGATGGCTGAAAGGGGTATTTCAGTGTTGTTGACAAGCGGTTTGGAAGAAGGTTGGCCGGTTTTGCCAAAGCCTTGTTCATATGATTTGCCTAAAGGGTGTTTGTTTAGTCTTATCGGTTTTTCTGATTTAAAAGGTTTAACGCTTAAGGGAGTAAAATGGCCAATTTGTGACAAAAATGTGTCATTTGGCTCTTCTTTAACACTTTCTAACCGTATTTGTGGAACCTTTTCTTGCCATTTAGGTTCTGGAAAAGCTATATTGCTAGTGTCTGTACCTATTCCATAAAGCTCTTCCAATATATTTTGAATAAGGCAGGGGGGGGCCTAGTGATGAAGTGCCGACATAAACGATATATGTATTGATCTTGAGAAGGAAAGGTTTTGATATGTTAAAATCAATTTTTAAAGTGGCCGTTGTTGCAGCCATTGGTTTCAGTTCAGTCGCTTGTACTACAAATGATGAACGCGTTGCACGTTACGGCGTAGGAGGAGCAGCAATCGGTGCTTTGGCTGGAACTGCTATTGCTGGAAGTACGCCTGGAGCAGCACTTACCGGTGCAGCATTTGGTGCTTTGGCTGGAACAGTAACAGGTGCAGCTGCAAATCAAAGAAAACAACAAAGACAGGCATCACAATTGTGCACGTATCGTGGTCGTAGAGGGCATGTTTACCAAGCACCTTGTAGACAAAGAGTTCCTGTACGGCAATTGTGTGCTTACCGTGATGCAAGAGGGGTGATGTATCAAGCACCTTGTCCGCGCCGCGTTCGTTAATGGCGGTGCCGCTTCTGCGGCTTGACCGCATTTTCTTAAATTTTGGAAAAACGCCTTTGCTCAATCAAGCTTCTTTATCGGTTGAGCAGGGGGCGCGTATTGCGTTGGTTGGCCGTAATGGTTGTGGAAAATCAACCTTATTAAAAATTGCCGCAGGAATATTAGAACCTCATGGTGGCGAAATTTTTCGCCACCCGCGAGTAACGCTCCGTTATGTCTCACAAAATCCGGATTGTTCAGGATTTGAAGATATTAATGCTTATATGGAAGCGGGGCTGGATGATATATCTGATGTTCAGTGGATTAATACGCTTCGCACAAATTTAGGGTTTTCTGGGACGGAAAAATTGGAAACGCTTTCGGGAGGCGAAAAGCGGCGTGTTTCATTGTTACGGGCCATTGCTGCAAAACCCGATATTTTGTTCTTAGATGAACCAACCAATCATCTTGATTTACCAACCATTGAATGGCTGGAAGCTGTTTTGGCTTCTTTGCGTTCAGCGATTGTGGTGATTTCCCATGATCGGCGATTTTTAGAAAATGTTACGCGGTCAACGGTATGGCTTGATCGTGGCACAACCAAAAGACTGGAAAAGCGTTTTTCTGAGTTTGAAAATTGGCGTGATAAAGCACTGGAAGAAGAAGCCATCGAACAGCATAAATTGGGGCGCCAAATTGCTCGTGAAGAGCAATGGTTGCGTTATGGCGTGAGCGCACGGCGTAAGCGTAATGTACGGCGCTTAGGCGAATTAAAAGACTTAAGACAGCGTCATCAAACCTATAAAGGGCAGCCAGGAAATGCACTTTTGACAGCAGCAAAAAGTCATGATTCTGGGCAATTGGTGCTTGAAGCAAAGAAAATTTCAAAATCCTATGGTGATCGCATTATCGTGAAAGATTTCTCTTTGCGCATTCAGCGGGGTGATCGAATCGGTTTGGTAGGACCCAATGGAATCGGAAAGACAACGCTCCTTTCTGCATTAATTGGGCAAGAAGCCGTGGATAGTGGAACGGTGAGGCATGGCTATAACCTCTCTATGGCATTGCTTGATCAGCAACGTATTTTAAATGAAGAAGAAACTTTAGCGCATTATTTAATGGGGGGAAGAGGTGATACTCTTGTGATCAATGGGTTGGAGCGGCATGTGGTTTCTTATATGAAAGACTTTTTATTTTCACCGGAACAAGCACGCACTCCCCTTAAAGAATTTTCTGGGGGAGAAAGAGCACGCCTCATGCTTGCACGACTTCTTTCTCGTCCTGCAAACTTTTTGATTCTTGATGAACCGACCAATGATTTGGATATGGAAACTTTGGATTTGTTGCAAGAATTTATTGCTGATTTTGCGGGGACAGTATTGTTGGTCAGCCATGACAGAGACTTTTTAGATCGTACTGTAACGCATATGTTGGCACCTCAAGGTGATGGTCATTGGGTTTTGTATGCGGGCGGCTATAGTGATATGATGGCGCAAAACCAGCATGCTCTTCGCTTACAACGCAAAAGAACAGAATTATCGCAACGTAAAGCACCTTCAAAATCTCATGCGGGAGAGCTTTCAAAGCAGGACACATCAACAGATGATCGCTTGATAGGGCGGGAGAAAAAAACACGAGGTAAATTGTCTTATAAGCAGGTTTATGCATTGGAAAAATTGCCTGAAGAAATTGCTGTTTTACAGGACGAAATCAAAAAAATTGAGCAAGAACTCTCTGATCCAGCCCTTTATCGCAGTGATAAAGAGCGTTTTGAACGTTTATCAACAACGTTGGCAAAAAAGAAAAATACTTGCACACAAAAAGAAGAAGAATGGTTAGAACTTGAAATTTTACGCGAAGAAATGGAATCGTGTTCACGATAATGTTTCAGATATTAATATCTAAACATTTTAATTCGTATTGCATCATCGCTTTTCTTTAATTTGTTACAAGAGTTTGTCGCTGATTTAGCGGGAACAGTGTTGTTGACGAGTTATGGCAGAGACTTTTTAGATTGCACTGTAACATATAGCATCTCAAGGCGATGGTCATTGGGATTTGTATACGGGGGAGCAGTGATATGGTAGCGCAAAACAAGCATGCTCTGAGCTTACAAGGCAAAGAAACAAAACTATCTTTGCCGTAAGTTTTTTCAAAATTTCGTATATGGAAGTACGCCAATTCCCTTGCATACTTTGCCAGTCCCCAATGTTGCTACAGCGCCCCTTAGAACTTGAGAGCATTCATAAGAAATATTCCCCTGTCTTTACCTTATGCTTTAAACATACCACCCCCACTTATGACGGAAAAGCAAAAGATCCTCATTGATTCTAACGTAAGAAGTGTTGTGATGAGAAAAGCTTACTGTATTCGACATTATGATTTGAGTTTAAAAATGATGATTTGTTAAGATAAATCAACGTGTTATTGTGACATTGTCTAGGAGGAGAAAATGATGGCAATTAAAACAAAGCGAACAATTTCCACATTGATCGGTTTAGAAGATGCAGCTGAACTGTCTTCTTATTTCCTCCGTAATGCGAATCATCTGCGTCCTTTTGAACCTGTTAGATCTGATGGTTACCACAGCCTAACAGCTTGGGAAACACGAGCCAATGCATTTGCTTATGAAAGCGCACAGGGACAAGCATACCGATATGCTGTACGATTAAAAAATGAAAACACAGTCATCGGTGTTGTGAATTTTACAAATGTGGTTCGGGGTGTTTTTCAAGCCTGTCATCTTGGTTTTTCTCTTGATGAAAAACAACAAGGCAAAGGTCTCATGTTTGAGAGTTTATCGGCTCTAATACGCCATATCTTTCATGTTTATCATCTGCATAGAGTGATGGCAAATTATAGACCTGAGAACATAAAAAGCGAACGTTTATTAAAACGCCTTCATTTTGAAAAAGAAGGCTATGCCAAAGACTATTTGATGATTTCTGGAAAATGGAGAGATCACATTCTAACCTCTCGAATCAATGATCTTTATGAGTCCGTTAATAGATTCGAATAAAGTTTTGTTAAGGGTCTTTTTATCAAATGTGTAAATATGCTGCACTTTTCCCTATCCTAAAAGACGAAGATCCTTAACCACCTCTTCTTTTGTAAACGGTTCAGACTCTCGTTTAGCGGATTTCAACGGCTGACCGCTTTCATATGTTTCTTTTCGTAGATAAGAAATTGATTTATCATCATAACTCATTTTTTTAATTTGAAGAGAGTCCTCAATATCGGAAGACTTTCTCATTTCAAATTTATTGATGTTTAATCATAAAAAACACCTCTCTTGCACATCACAAACTGAGTTGGCATAGGTTGGCATACAAGTGAGGGTTTATGTGGATAAAAATTATTGAAGAACAAGAATAAAAATTCTCTGTATAAATCCTTTTAAATGTGAGGGCTGTTGCAATATTGTGTATTCTGTGACCGATAGTCTCGTTACAAGTTACACAAACGGCTTATTGTTGGGTGAAATTTTTATACATTCATTTGTTTTTTGCATTTTCTTTTCTTAAAAAAATTTCCAACGTTATCAATGGTTTTAATTCATACCAAGCGCATTTTTATAAAGTTCAATGATTGCTTCTTCTTCCATTCGTTCATGTTCTTCTTTTTTACGCAGCCGTATAATGCTTCGAACAGCTTTACTATCGAAACCAGAGCCTTTAAGTTCAGTGTAAACGTCTTTAATATCATCAGAAATGGTTTTTTTCTCTTCTTCTAGCCGTTCAATACGTTCGATAAAAGAGCGTAATTGGTTTACGGATATAGCGTGTGTTTGATCGGTTACTGTATCGTTCATTGTATTTTTCTCCAGGTTATATATTTTAAGTTGTTTTTCGACGACGAATTTATGTTAAAAAAGCTTGAAAATAAAAAGTAAATCAAGCTACACAGCTTTTTTACAAATTGACTTTAAATATTTTGTAAAATTTTTAAGATATATGCATTGATAAAAGGGCTATAAAAAGAAAAATATAAAAATATACGTTTTAGATTTGAAAAGCTTTAAAAAAAAGAAATGTGTAATTTGTTTTGAGAATTTGGCATTATAGAGGAAGTTTTGTGATTTTAAAAAAGCGATATTGGGTGTTTCAGAAAGGATTAAAAGTTTTTCTCTTGAGCATTTTGCTCTTGTTTCCCCTTGTTGTTTTTGCAAAAGCTGACTTTAGAGTTTGTAATACAACCCAACAGTCTGTAGGGGTTGCTCTTGGATATCGTACATTTTCAGGGTGGGTGAGCGAAGGCTGGTGGACGGTACCAGTGACGGAATGTAAAACTTTAATTGAGGGGCCTCTTGCTTCACGGTTTTATTATTTTTATGCGGAAGGGGCACAAAAAAAAGGGAACTGGGCAGGCTCTGTGACCATGTGTGTGCAAGATAGCCAATTTACTATTCAAGGGGTTCATGATTGTTTCCCTCGAGGATATCAAAAGGCTGAATTTAAAGAGATCGATACCGGAAATCAAACCAGTTGGATGGTACAGTTGACGGATGAGTCTTTGTTAAACAATTCAGTTATACCTTCTCTTTCAGGAAATTCTCCACCGTGAAACGTGCACGTAAAGTAAAAATTATTGCGACTCTTGGTCCTTCTTCTTTTTCTCGTTTGATGATTGAAAAGCTTTTTAGGGCAGGAGCAGACGTTTTTCGTCTTAATATGAGCCATACTGATCGTGATATGCTGGGTGATTTGGTCGAGTCTATACGAGAAGTTGAAAAAACAGTTCGACGTCCCATAGGTATTTTGGTGGATCTTCAGGGGCCAAAACTGCGTGTGGGGCGTTTTGCTAAGGGGCAAGAAGATTTGCGTGTTGGGCAAAGCTTTACATTAGATAATCGCGATGTTCTTGGCGATGCGCAGCGTGTTTTTTTCCCTCATGAGGATGTATTTGCGGCTGTTAAACCAGGGGACCGGTTGTTGATTGATGATGGAAGGGTGGAACTGCGCGCGCAAGTATGTGATGGTTATTCTGTCCAGTGTCGTGTGGTTTCTGGTACCCGTATTTCTGATCGAAAAGGTGTGAGTTTTCCCGATACAATTTTGCCTTTTGATTCGATGACGTCAAAAGATAAGGAGGATCTTCAGGCTCTTTTACAGCAGCCTGTTGATTGGGTTGCTCTTTCTTTTATTCAACGTCCAGAAGATATTATGGCGGTGCGTCAGTTGACGAAAAGTAAGGTGTCTTTGATGGCTAAAATCGAAAAGCCTCAAGCCTTGGAGCATATAGAGAAGATTATTGAAATTTCCGATGGTATTATGATTGCACGGGGTGATCTCGGTGTGGAAATGCCTCTGGAAAAGGTCCCTGCACTTCAGATGGAGTTGATAAAAGCTTGTCGTTTAGCTGGAAAACCGGTTGTGGTGGCAACACAAATGCTCGAATCAATGATCACATCTTCTGTTCCCACACGCGCAGAAGTGTCGGATGTTGCTACAGCAGTTTATGCAGGAACAGATGCGGTGATGTTGTCTGCTGAATCTGCTTCTGGTCGTTATCCTGAAGAAGCTGTGCTTATGATGGACCGAATCGCGCGACAAATCGAACAGGATCACACTTATGCCGCTCAGGTTGGAGCACAACATCCAGCACCAGAATCAACAGGAACGGATGCGATTTCTCTTGCTGCGCGTCAGATTGCTGAAACACTTGCTCTATCCGCTATCGTTGCCTATACGGCTTCAGGAACAACGGGGGTGCGCGCCTCTCGTGAACGCCCTAATAGACCGATTATTGCTTTATCGCCCATTGTGGAAACAGCAAGGCGTTTGGCTCTCGTTTGGGGGCTTCATTGTGTGGTCACGCAAGATGCTCGCAATTTAGAAGATATGGTTGATCGAGCAGCAGCCATTGCATTTCAGGAAGGCTTTTGCCAAGGAGGGGATCGTTTCCTTGTAACAGCCGGTGTTCCTCTTGGAACGCCCGGTGCGACAAATCTCTTGCGTATTGCTTCTGTCTCTCAAGATGGAACGAAAGGGATTTGAGCCGTTTACGCATGGTGTTTTTTCATGCGCCTTTGAACAGGCTTTAAAAACAACGGGTGTGCGCTTCTTGTGAATGCCTCCATAGACCCATTATTCTTTTATCTCCTATCGTAAGATAGCAAGGTGTTGCATTAGGTCGTCCAGTTTGGGGATGGAAGCAGATGCGGTGATGTTGTCTGTTGATTTTGTTTTAGTTCTGAGGAAACTGCTTTTACGGTAGGCATTTAATGGGAGCCCCCCTTTTATTTCATTGAGACAGATTGGGGATTGCTTTATTGATGTTTATACGAGCGAGATGTTTATTGATAATGAGAGTTCATTCTTTCGCTTTTTGGATAAGAGCCTTGAAATTTTTCCCATTTTAAACTTTTGCAAACAGAATTGAATAAAATTAAAATTATGTGCCTAAAAAATCGTACTGGTATGTTATGAGAAAAAGTGATGGGTGAATGTGTTTTTAAAATATGCTTTGTCGAAGCATTTGCAACATATTGATTTATAATGATAATTTATCGTTATTAAACTTGAATTAGAACCCCGAATTCCGTAAGATTTTCTTAAATTTATTTATGTTTTGTTAATCATAACTCTTTGTTTGTACATCACAAGCGGGTGGGTTTTATGGGAAAAAGCTGTACAAGAAAGGCGTCCCTCTTATGAATCGTTTTACGAGCCAAGGGGGCTATCGCAATATTGAGGTCTGACTATAATGATGATGCCGACTTGCTCTTTCTTTTATTAAGCTTGGAGATTTTGAGGGGTGGGGAGAGAAATATGGATTATTTGTTATAAGGATAAAAATAGCGGTAGAGGATGTTTTCAAGAGCTATTATTGTTGTTTATGATGTTTGAGGTTGTATGAGATTAACATACTCTTCGGGTTTGACTTTTTTCCTGCTCTAAAGGATGAAAATACTTAATTCACGCTGGTTTATAAATGATACGGTTCTTTTCGGTGGGTTTCATCGGATGGACATCTCAGGTGCAAAGACTCCATGGTGCTTATAGTATCAAATAGCGGTGTTTTACGGTATAATAGATAAGGTTATTTTTTAATATATATTGAATCTGCTTGATATTATCTAAGGGGCAAGGATTTTTGGGCATGCATTCATAGGGAACATGAATATAGCTCTTTTTTTCGAAGGGTGCTTTATTTGTTTGTTGCTGTTGTCATTTATATGATTTTTTTACAATGATGTTGATTTTGTTATCTTATTGCGCGGTTAAAAGACATCTCATTTGAAATGTGGTGATATAAGGCAGTCTCCTTGATGTAGGAAGCGTTTGTGCGGAGGTGAAATATTCAGGGTAGGGCTTTCTTGTTGAGGTTTAAGTTAATCCCATAAGTCGTGAGTAGCTGGAATCCTTCCTATAAAAAACCAGACTGTTTACACACTGGTGTGGGTTTAAGAATTTTTATCCTGTGAGATGTGGCGGACAAGTCAAATCTCTGGTTTATTATGCGCTGATGTACTTTTTAGAAATCTTCCTGTTCCTGTTCTTGTTCTTGAAGGTTTGTGCGGTTTTGATCATCTTTGAGCAATTGGTTTGTGAGATTTTCAATGCGTTGTGTGGTGTCACGCATAATTTTCCCCATGGTGCGGTCTCTTTCGTTGTGGAGTCGTAAAAGAGTATTGTAGTCTTCTTGTAATTTTTTATTTTCTCGTTTTATTTCTTCCATTTCATCAATAATCATTATGCCAGCCATAACCGATAAACGATGGTCGCCAATTTCACCAAAATTGTTCTTTAAATGTGTGATATATTGATCCAATTGAGCAGCAAGCGCAATAAGACGACGTTCTTGTCCTTTGTCACAAGCCATGCGATAAACTTTACCATCAATGGTAACGGAAACAGTTTCCATACATTCAAACCTTTATCTATCAATGACAACACGAATTGTTTCCATTGCTTTAATAAGACGTTTGGAAACTTCTTTGTTTACGGACTCTAAGCGTTCAATTTGGGCTTCAGCTTTGTCAAGCGCTTGGGCAAGATGGCTGCGGTCAGCATTCATTCGTTGGATTTCTTCTTCCCATTCGTTATTTTTATCAATAACGGCATTGCGGTTTATTATGGTGATCTCTAAAGTTCTAAGTGCCTTTTCTAGGTGCTCTAAAGCATCTTGTAGAACTGTAGTCTCTTGGTTCATTGCTTTTATCCTTTGGGTAATTGTATCCTTTATCAATGTGTTATGCAAAAACGAATCACTTTCACTCTTGTGTTGTGTGCATTTTATTTTTAAGTATGTAGGATATTTTAGCAAGCAAAGCAGGGGATAGATATAAATTAAAAGCTGGATTTTTTGCGCGTATTGGCATAAATGACATGGATATACAGAACGCGTGAGGGGAATGTTATTAATATTATTGAAGTGGTGGCAAAAAGTCTCACGCTAATGGTTAGAAAATAGTATTTCTTGAGAATTTTAAGAGAATACGGAAAAAGCAACAGAATAACGTATTTAACGAAATGGTCGAGTATTCATGACAAACACCCACCAACAGAATCAGATGGCCAATGCTATCCGTTTTCTTGCTATTGATGCGATTGAAAAAGCAAATTCTGGTCATCCGGGCTTGCCAATGGGAGCAGCCGATATTGCTACGGTTCTTTATACAAGATTCCTTGCTCATGACCCCAAAAAACCTCGCTGGCCTAACCGTGATCGTTTTGTGTTATCAGCAGGACATGGGTCTATGTTGCTTTATGCTCTCTTGTATCTTTCTGGTTATGAAGATATTGGCATTGAAGATCTCAAAAATTTTCGCCAATTAGGAGCAAAGCTTGCTGGGCATCCAGAATATGGGCATGTGGCAGGAATCGAAACAACGACTGGTCCTCTTGGACAAGGGTTGGCTAATGCTGTGGGGATGGCTCTTGGAGAGCGTTTGCAAAATGCTCGTTTTGGTGATCTTATCAACCATTACACTTATGCGTTGGTGGGCGATGGATGCCTTATGGAAGGGATATCTCAAGAAGCACTTTCCCTTGCTGGTCATTTGAAACTCAATAAGCTTATTGTGTTGTGGGACGATAATAATATTTCTATCGATGGAGAGATTTCCCTTGCTGACAGTACAGATCAGATTGCGCGTTTTAAGGCATCTGGTTGGGAGACACATAAAGTCAATGGGCATGATCAAGCAGCAATTGCGCGGGCTATTGAGGCGGCACAAAATTCCGATAAACCAACTTTGATCGCTTGTAAAACAACAATTGGCTTTGGAGCACCCAATAAAGCGGGTACCAATAAAGTTCACGGAGCCCCTTTGGGCGCACGAGAAATCACTGAAACCCGTATCGCGTTAGGGTGGGATGCTGAGCCTTTCGTTATTCCAGCCGATATTCTCGATAATTGGCGCTTGGCTAGTCTCAATGCTGCTAAAAAACGCCAAAAATGGGAAGAAAAATTTGCTGATCTTCCTGTCTCAGAGCGTGTGGAGTTTGAAAGATTGATGCGGGGCGATCTCGTGGGCGGATTTGATGGCGCTATTGATACTTATAAACAGAAATTGGTTGAAGAGCGCCCCGTTGTTGCTACGCGTAAAGCTTCGGAAATGGCTCTTGAAGTGATCAATGAAGTCGTTGTTGAGACTATTGGTGGTTCGGCTGATTTAACCGGATCTAATAATACAAAAAGTAGCCAGATGAAAAGTATCTCTGCTGAAGATTTTTCAGGGCGCTATCTGCATTATGGAATTCGCGAACATGCAATGGGAGCTGTGATGAATGGTCTTGCCCTTTATGGCGGCTTTATTCCTTATGGGGGAACCTTTTTATGCTTTTCTGACTATATGCGTCCCGCTATGCGGCTCTCTTCTCTCATGGGGTTGCGGGTGATTTATGTCATGACTCATGATTCTATTGGTCTTGGTGAGGATGGGCCGACGCATCAACCCGTGGAGCATTTGGCTTGCCTGCGTGCAATGCCTAATCATCTTGTGTTCCGCCCTGCTGATGCTATGGAGACAGTCGAGTGTTGGCAATTGGCTTTGAAAGCACGCGGGACGCCTTCTACCTTGGCTTTAAGTCGACAAAATCTACCGCTTTTGCGTCAAGAATATGAAGAAGAAAATCTCTGTATGCTCGGTGCTTATGAATTCCTAACAGCTAGCGATGATGCTCAAGTGACTCTGTTTGCTTCTGGTTCAGAATTGCAAATTGCAGTGGAGGCACATACGGTGTTAGAAGAAAAAGGCATCCCAACGCGTGTGGTTTCTGTGCCTTGTTTTGAACTTTTTTCTCAACAATCTCTCTCCTATCAGCGTGCTCTCATTGGAGATGCACCAATTAAAATTGCCATTGAAGCTGCTGTCGCCCAAGGATGGGATCGTTTTATTGGCTGTGATGGTGTGTTTATTGGTATGGAGGGCTTTGGGGCAAGTGGAACAATTGATGCCCTTTATGCGCATTTTGGTATTACTTGGGAAAATGTTGTTGCCACCGTTGAAAAAGAGCTGGAAAAGATCAAAGAGGAAAAGACAAAGTGACAGCTTGTGTTGTCATGAATGGGGTGATTGTAGGGCATCATATTCTGTGCAGTATTGTGGATGATCTTGTGCATTATTGTGGATAAGTGAGTGAGTGATCAAGATATTGACATTGTGGGAATTAATGATTTTGGATTGGTGAAATACCCATTTATTGTGTTTTAAATGTTGTGCTTAAAAAATTGATGAGGAAACATGTGAAATGACAGTTCGTGTTGCAATTAATGGGTTTGGTCGTATTGGTCGCAATATTTTACGTGCACTTGTGGAAAGTGGACGACAAGATGTTGAAGTGGTTGCAATTAATGATTTGGGATCGGTGGAAACAAATGCCCATTTATTACGCTATGATTCAGTTCATGGGCGTTTTCCTGGGATCGTTAAGGTGGTAGGGGATGCTATTGATGTGGGAGGTGGTTTAATCAAGGTATGCGCAGAGCGTGATCCTGCTCAATTGCCTTGGAAAGATTTGGATATCGATATTGCTTTGGAATGTACGGGTATTTTTACTGCGCGTGATAAAGCAAGTGCTCATTTAGATGCGGGGGCAAAGCGTGTTCTTATTTCTGCGCCTTCTGAAGGAGCAGATCTTACGGTTGTCTATGGGGTTAATCATCAATCTTTAAGCAGCGAGCATCGCGTTGTTTCAAATGCTTCTTGTACAACCAATTGTTTGGCGCCTGTTGCACAAGTTTTACACAACACGGTGGGCATTGAAAAGGGCTTTATGACAACAATCCATTCTTATACGGGTGATCAACCTGTGTTGGATACAATGCATCGGGACCTTTATCGTGCACGTGCGGCAGCTCTTTCTATGATTCCTACATCAACAGGAGCAGCAAAAGCTGTGGGACTGGTCTTGCCAGAATTAAAGGGGTTGCTTGATGGTGTATCGATTCGTGTTCCGACCCCTAATGTTTCTGTCGTTGATTTGACATTTATCGCTAAGCGTTCCACAACAATCGAAGAAATTAATACAGCTATTGCTACTGCTGCACAAGGTTCTTTGAAGGGCGTTTTGGACACGACAGAAGAAAAGCTCGTGAGTTGTGATTTTAATCATAATCCTCATTCAGCTATTTTCCACAATGATCAAACCAAAGTGATTGATGGTAAGCTCTGTCGCGTTCTGGTTTGGTATGATAATGAATGGGGCTTTTCTAACCGTATGAGTGATACTGCTGTAGCTTTTGCTCAGACAATATAAGAGGACCTCAGGGTCCTCTTTTTATAAGGAAAAGTCTCATTTTTGTGCAATTTTGAGAAAAACAGTTAGAGGCTGTTGTTCTCATGCGCTAGAGAGAAGAGGCTATTGAAACATTGATGATGTGTTTTGTTTTAATACTGTGTCAATACGTGCTTTTAAAAGATGAATGAAAGAGTAAACTTTTAAAAAGTAAGATCTGAACGAGATACCCTTTGAGAAAACGTTAGAAAACAGGAGATGTAAACTCTTTTTCCTAGAAGTAAAAGGAAGCTTTAATAGAGATCAAGTTGAGCCAGTGCATTTGTTTGCCACAATGGAATATGAAGATTAAGAGCAATGGTGGGCTTTTGTACATTTGACGATAAAAGCTTTGGATTTTTATTAAGCAAAGGGTGAGAGATAGGCTGTCGTGGATCTCTTGTAAAAGCAAAGAGGGGGATAAGTGGAAAGAAAAGTGGGCAGGGTTGTTGGATGCGTTTTTATTTGAAACAATGGAAAGTGAAGAGGAAGCAGTGATGGGGTTTCGTACACTTGATGATGTTGATGTTTTGGGCAAACGTGTTCTGGTGCGCGTAGATTTTAATGTTCCTATGGCACAGGGCAAAGTTTGTGACGAGACGCGTCTTGTACGGCATAAAGAGACACTCATTGAGCTACAAAAGTGTGGTGCTAAACTTATTCTGCTTTCTCATTGTGGTCGCCCCAAAGGAAAGGTAGAGCAAGAGTTTTCACTCCGTCCTGTTGTGCAAGTGCTGGAAAAGATCATTAATCAGCCGGTTGCTTTTGCTCCTGACTGTATCGGTTCGGCGGTGCAGGTTGCAGTTGAGTCATTACAAAATGGTGGTGTTTTACTGCTTGAAAATGTTCGTTTTTATGCTGGTGAAGAAAAGAATGATTGTTCTTTTGCAGAAGCTTTGGCTCATAATGGAGATCTCTATGTTAATGATGCTTTTTCAGTTTCTCATCGTGCCCATGCTTCGGTGGAGGGAATAACGCATTTATTGCCTTCTTATGCAGGACGCTCTTTGCAAGGTGAATTGCAGGCATTAGAAAAAGGACTTGGCAATCCAGCACGTCCTGTGGTTGCCCTTGTGGGAGGAGCAAAGGTTTCTAGTAAGCTTTTTGTGCTCAATCATTTGGTGGAAAAAGTTGACTCCTTAATTATTGGTGGGGGGATGGCTAACAGTTTTTTAGCTGCGCAAGGTATCCATGTAGGGAAATCACTGTGTGAACATGCATTGATGGAAACGATAAAAAAAATCATTAAAAAAGCGCAAGAGTGTCACTGTACGCTTCTGCTCCCTCAGGATGCTGTCGTTGGATTTCGTTTTGAAAAAGATGCACCGCATCGTCTTTATGACATTGAAGATATTCCACAAGATGGCATGATATTGGATATTGGGACGCGCTCTATTGCGCATATCAATGCTGCGATAGATGAAGCTGCTACTCTTGTGTGGAATGGACCCCTTGGTGTTTTTGAGATGTCTCCCTTTGATAAGGGAACCATTGCCGTTGCACGCCATGCAGCAGAACGTAGTTTGACGGGAAAGTTGGTTTCAATTGCGGGAGGGGGCGATACGGTTTTTGCCCTTAATCATGCCGGTGTTGCCAATGATTTTACTTATCTTTCGACTGCTGGAGGAGCTTTTTTGGAATGGATGGAAGGAAAGACCCTTCCTGGTATTCTTGCCCTCATGCAGGCTTAAAGGGCTTCTTTGAAGGGAAGGTTAAAGAAAAACTATACAGTCGTGTAGAGTGTTTTTGATAGTGTTGCGCATTTTTAGAAATTAAGACAAAATAAAGAGGAATTTTTTATGAATGAACGGCTTGAAGATATTTCACTTGCTTTGGTGCATGCGGGTAAAGGTATTTTGGCGGCAGATGAAAGTACGGCGACCATTGGAAAGCGTTTTGAAAGCATTGGTGTTGAATCCAATGAAGATAAGCGCCGTGCTTATCGTGAAATGCTTTTTAGTACAAAAGAAGCGATGGAAAACGCCATCTCTGGGGTTATTTTATTTGATGAAACCATTCGGCAAAAAGCATCAACTGGGAAAATGTTGACGGATCTTATTCGGGATTCAGGCGCTTTGCCAGGGATTAAAGTTGATACCGGTGCAAAACCCTTGGCTGCTTTTCCCCAAGAAACAATTACCGAAGGGTTGGATGGTCTTCGTGAGCGGCTAAAAGATTATTATGCTTTGGGAGCACGTTTTGCTAAATGGCGTGCGGTAATTGCTATTGATGAATACACTTTGCCAACAAGAGGCGCCATAAGACAAAATGCACAAGCTCTTGCACGCTATGCTGCCTTATGTCAGGAGTTCAATATTGTGCCCATTGTTGAGCCGGAAGTGTTGATGGATGGATCATCGTGTGGGCATTCAATTACACGCTGCTTTGAGGTGACACGCACTGTTTTGCAGGCTGTCTTTAAAGAATTGTTTGAAGCTCGTGTTCTTTTGGAGGGGATGATTTTAAAGCCCAATATGGTGATTGATGGAAAGGATGCACGCAAGGCTTCTGTTGAAGAAGTTGCTGAAAAGACCGTCCAAGTGCTTAAACAAACTGTTCCTGCTGCTGTTCCAGGAATTGCTTTTCTTTCTGGAGGGCAGTCTGATCAGGAAGCAACGGCGCATTTATCTGCTATGAATTCTTTGGGCGTATTGCCTTGGAAATTGACCTTTTCCTATGGACGCGCATTGCAAGCAGCTGCCTTAAAAGCATGGGCAGGAAAAGATGAGAATATTGCTGTTGCACAGAAGGCATTTCGTCATCGGGCTCGGATGAATCATCTTGCGGCTTTGGGACAATGGACAAAAGAACAAGAAAAAGCGTGCGCTTGAAGCACAAGCTCTGTTTTTAAATGCGGAGAGATTTTTCATATTTCTGCGTGATTTTTTGTGCCCTCATCATGATAAAAATGGCGGGGGCATTTTAGGCTTGAAAGCTTTCTCAGAGAGTTTTTTCCTTGGACCTTTTAAAAGTCTTTAATGGGTGCTATCAAGAGATAAAATTGCGGGAGAGGTGCAATTTCGAGAAGGGGAGACAATGCTAGGAAATTTGTGAATGCACAGCACTTTAGTATGGTGTCGTTCATGGGTGGGTACTTACTTTTTGCGTGAAAATCATAAAGCTCATACTGTATTGAAGAGTTTGATATTATGATATTTTTTCTTTTTCATGTTATCATTACTTGTCATCAGCAGAATTTATTTGATTGCAGTTTCAAAGGTGGATTAAGCGGGTAGATTAGAGAGTTGCGATTTCTGAGCGGATTGGAATACAGCTTATGAAGCTTTTCTGCGTCAGGATAGCTTCCTCTTCAATGGGGGTAGTTTTTCTATTGGCGAACGAATTGAATAACTCTTGCGAAAGAAAATAGATTTGCACCTCAATAAAACACCTATTTTTTCGTTAAAATGGATAAATTTTTCTTGTATTTTTTGATGATATAATTACAAATGTCTAACTTCATAGCATCTTGGCTTAAAACGGGGGGGGAGTTGTGGACGGTATATCTTCTAAAAATAACAGTATATCTTCTAAGAATACAAGCATCAAAAGAAAAAATCGATACGCAGAACAGAGCTTTTCTGCAATTATGATGCGAAAATTGTGCAATATGGTGCGTGGGGTATTCGAAGGGATCTTTGCAGTATTTACTTTCACAATTTTTCTTATCCTGTTCAACATACGTGGACCGGTTCATGCCATACTAAGCTTCTTTTCGGGTGCGAGTGGATTAGCGTGCTTTTTCTTTTTTGTCGGATACTACTTACAACGCCGCGAAGCAACAGCAGATGAAGCCGGTATATCGCTCACATTAATCTTAGCAATTGGTGAAGGCGTTTTTTCTATTTGCTGCATGTATGCTATGTGGGGTTACGACGCTCTCTTGTTCCGTTTAGCACCTCCTGGGTATGTTCTTATTCTCCCTGAATAAATAGAGTGCAATTCGTTTGCATACAAATAAAAATGAGAGGCTGTCTGCCTCTCAAATTCTTAATAATCGCTCTCCAAAATCATAACATCAAACCCGCTTTTAATGAAGGGACTAACAAGCCTTGGGTCCTTAAGCCTCAAGGCAACCCTTTACAAGGGCGGTGCGCCTAACGGCATCCTTGACCTTAAGACACTCAAATGGCTTATGAACAAACTCTCTTATTAAGCCACATCATCTTTTATTCTTCTCATGTGGTTCTGAAATCATGATATAAGGGGCAAGCTTCTCATCGTGCCTAAATGGTAACTTATCGTGTGTTAAATGGAAAAATGAGAAAAAGCATCTTTATGCAATATAATCCAATTATAATTTTTTGATTTGAAGGTAAAGGGTTTAAAGTTCTACAAGACTGATACGATAAAGGGGGGAAGTTGCCTATCTTAGAAACTAAGGCGTATTTTAGGTGCTCTTGATATAGTTACCAAATGGTTTTGAAGACTTATCCTTTTAGCTCTATTTATTAAAAGGTCATTTTGAGGGGGCTTGGCTAATGAATGTAAAGGAAAATTAGCACGTAATATTTCGCTTTGCTGGTATAGATGCTGAATGAGTTAATTATCTAGAGGATCACTGAAGAGGGAGCGCTAAAAAATGATGAAAATCCTCCGTACTTCGGTGAATTCGTGGTTGAAGATATAATCGTATAACTTGGCTTATCTGTTGCTAAAACAGCTGAACGGTTTGAAATGGTTAGGGTGTCAGTGCTGCATATGCTTGGCTCGCTATGCAAAAAAATTATGATTTGGTGCAAGCTTTAAAACATAAACACCTTAAAGATATATCCTCTTTGTACATGTTCTTATCATCGTTAAAATGCCTTCTTAAAGCACGACAGGGGGTGGCTATAAAATTGAGAGCTGTAAATATAAATGATGGCGTTGGTGGTGGTGTGAGAAGATGGTGTTCAATCGAAGTACTCTATCCTTATTTTTATGGGCTATGACTGGAAGAGCTAGCTGGAGAGACAATTTATGAGCAAAGAGAAAGTGTTTTGAGGTTGCGTGTCTGCAAGAGCAGAACAGTGGTCGTGGTGATATTTACAAACAATAAATTTGATAAAATTTTACGATTTTGCCAAAAGCCAGTTTATTATAAAAGCTGTTGCTTATACGCGCTCATACAAAAGTTATAAGAAGCCCAAAAGTGCTAAAAAAGTCTTTGCTCTTTTTTAATAAGACGGATCTGCAAACAATATTCAAAAAGTGTTCGTGTTTTTGAAAGAGCATAAAAGGATACTCTTGCAATAGAGAGAAGCGTATTTGTGAGTTACAATTTGTCATGATTTTCGGTAAACACTATTGTTTAGAGCGGTGAGAGAGGGCATGAAAAAATTTTAATATTCAGTTTTTTAAAGAGTGTGGTCAGTCTTTAGGATAGAGCTTGTGTCCCTAGAGCCTATCAAGTAAGCCCGCATAAAGGCTTCAAGAAAGCGAGCACCTATTATACTTTTTGCCAGCGGATACTCTTTTGTCAGCGCCCCAATGTTTTGACAGCCCTTAGAACGTAAAGGGGCAAGGGAGGTATTTCATTCCTTTCTTGTACCGTTTCACTTCACACGTCAATTCTGCTTGTGATGTGCAAGCCAAGAGATTTTGTTTGACTCACTATGAGGGTTTGACATGAGAAAATCCTATGGTATTCATGATCTTTCATGAAAAACAATGAATTATCCTTATAAATCAACGTGACAGTGCTGTTATGAAGAGAACTCCTTGCACATCTTAATAGCCCATAGCGATTTAACTGGGTATTATTTTATATTCTGTACACAGAAGTGTCTTTATAAAAATACTCCATCTTGCGCAGAAAAAAGAACAACCCGTTAAGACTTTAAAAGAAAAAAACTCAATTTTTTTCCCTCTTTTTTCCATGAGCCCTTAAATTAATAATTCTCTACCTGTAAAGCGCGGTATTCACGCCCAAGTACTGCTCTTGTATCAAGATCACTCACTCAGGTGAAAATTGCAATTTTGCGAGGTAAGCATAAACGCCATTTTTTGCCACAAGTTCGGCATGGGTTCCTTCTTCCACAAGGGCGCCTTTATCCATCACAAGAATGCGATCTGCTTTTAAAATTGTTGCCAAACGATGTGCAATGACCAAGGTTGTGCGGTTTTGCATCAACCCTTCTAAAGCGTCTTGCACCAACTTTTCACTGTTTGCATCCAAAGCCGATGTTGCTTCATCAAGCAGCAACAGGGGTGCATTTCTTAAAATTGCCCGCGCAATACCAATGCGTTGTTTTTGTCCCCCAGAAAGCATGGTACCGCGTTCTCCTACTTGCGTATCCAAGCCATCTGGTAAAGCTTGAATAAATTCAAGTGCATTAGCCGCTTTAGCGGCAGCAAGGATTTCCTCTTCATGGGTATTTTCAGTTCCAAAAATAATATTATCACGCAATGTTCCATCAAAAATGGCAACATCTTGTGGAACATAGGAAATTGCACTGCGTAAATCTTGTAAAGAAAGGCGATTAATTTCCATGCCATCCAACCGAATTGTTCCATTTGTCGGATCATAAAAACGAAGGATCAAAGAAAAAATGCTGCTTTTTCCTGCTCCAGAAGCCCCAACAAAAGCAACCGTTTCGCCTGCTTTTACAGAAAATGAAAGCGAGCGTAAAACCTTCTCTTGTGGTCTAGAAGGATAGGTAAAATCAACCTGATCAAAAACAAGTTCACCTCGAATAGGTTGCTCTAATGATAAAGGATTTTTAGGTGCTACAATAGTAGGTTGTTCTTGTAATAATTCGGCAAGCCGTTCAGCAGCGCCTGCTGCTTGGATTAATTCTGCCCCAAGTTCCGATAATTGCGCAAAAGTAGAAGCTCCAAAAACCGCATAAAGAACAAATTGCCCTAATGTCCCTCCTGTCATCGTTCCATTCAAAACATCGCGCGATCCAATCCATAAAACAGCAACCACACTGCTAAAAACCAAAAAAATTGCAAACCCCGTAAAAAAGGAGCGCAAGATTACAGAAGCACGTGCTGTTTGAAAAGCACGTTCTATCAATTGTGAAAAACGTATTGTAACGCGTTTTTCAGCGGTAAAAGCTTGCACAGTGCGAATAGCACTTACCTGCTCTGTAGCAACAGCATTGGCATCTGCGAGACGATCTTGCGCCGCGCGGGTACGAGAGCGAACTTTACGTCCAAAGACTACCAAGGGAATGGCCACAACAGGAATAGCTGCTAAAACCAACAAAGACAATTTAGCATTGGTGATCACCATCATTACGACGGCTCCGATCACGATAATCAGCTGACGCAAAGCGGTAGAGGCGGTAGAGCCCACAGCTAATTTTATTTGTGTGGTATCTGTTAGAAGCCTTGAAACAATCTCTCCTGAATGTGATCGATCAAAAAAAGCAGGAGAAAGTTTCATAATATGGACAAACACATCACGCCGTAAATCGGCAACAATCCGTTCTCCCAAGGTGATAACACAGTAATAACGGGCTGCTGAAGCAAATGCGAGAAACAAGGCTAAGATAAACAAAATTCCAAAGTAAAAATTGATATGTCCATGGCTTGAAGTAGAAAACCCATGATCAAACATTTGGCGGATAGCCACAGGCAAAGCTAATGTGACTAGAGCAGCAACAGATAATGCTAGAAAAGCAAAGATAAACAACCAACGATAGCGCAAAATATAGGGAACAAAAATTGCAAGCGAAGAGAATGAAGATTTTTTAGGGGAAGACTTTGTCGATTTTTCTGAACGAGAACGTAATGTCATAAAATTTTGCTCACTGTATTGGATTTGTAACACTTGATACAATGATGTATCTTGAACACTTGTTTTTTGATGCGTGCTCAGTTATAGGAATAAATACTTTAAATCAATGTATCAAAAAGACAAAGGAAGTGCACTTAAAAAAACAAGCAAGTGCTATTTCATTCTATAAACGCAAAAGGTTTGACGCATGAAAGCGAATATTCACCCCAACTATCATAAAATTACCGTTGTTATGACGGATGGAACCCAATATACGACGCGCTCTACTTGGGGAAAAGAAGGCGATACTCTTAATCTAGATATTGATCCAAGAACGCATCCGGCATGGACAGGTGGCTCCCAAACACTCGTAGATCGTGGTGGTCGTCTTTCTAAATTCAAAAATCGTTTTGGTAATATTGGCATGTAAAAGCCTCCTTTTTATGGGGAACAAGGGTTTTAAACAAATCGATTGCAAACGATGAGTTTTTTATCCTATCAAAGAGTGCACTTTAAATATTAATTCAAAAACGCATCCGACATAAACAGATGGGTCTTAAACACTTATAAATCATTGTGGTTGCGTTTTTAAATTCAAAAATCATTTTGAATATATGCATAAATCCTTTCTTCCCTAGAGTATAAAGACTTGAAATAAAATAATTGTAAACTTTTCTTCTTTTTTTGGAACTGAACATACCCATGGAGAGGAAATTTTGGCCACTTCTAAAGCTGCCAATGCATTTGAATTTATTCAAGCTTTACCAGATGGCTTGGATACGCAAGTAGAAGAACGTGGTACTATGCTTTCTGGGGGGCAAAAACAACGCATTTTTTAAGAAATGCAGCCCTCTTGTTGCAAGCTGGCACCGTCATTATATTTGCCAACTCGTGGATGTTGCTACAGCCCTTGGCACTTGAGATAATTTATTATAGGCATTTTAAGTTCTTTCTTAATAGTTTTTTATTCACGCGGGCTCTCTCCGCTTGGTACGTGCAAAAGACATGGTTTTGATTGGTTCACCATGGAACATGGTTTGAAATGAGAGAATCCTACGGTATTCGGGATTCTCATTCAACCTATAAAATAATGAATTATTATTATAAATCAAAATGTTGCTGCTTGATGAAGCAACATTTTCTTTAGATGCAAACAGTGAAAAGTTGGTGCAAGATACCTTAGAAGGATTGATGCAAAATCCTAAATCCTAGTCATTGCACATCGTTTGGCAACAATTTTAAAAGCAGATCGCATTCTTGTGATGGATAAAGGCGCCCTTGTGGAAGAAGGAACACACAACTCATTATAAAAAATAATGTTTATGCGCATTTGGCTCAACTGCAATTTTCATCTGAGTAAGTGATCTTGATACAAAAGCAGTATTTTTAAGGGCATAAACAGCACTCTTTTCAGACAGGCTTATCAATTTAAATCTCTCATGGAAAAAAGAAAAGCAAGCATTGAGGTGTTTTTCTTTTTTAACGGGCTGTTCTTTTTTTGCCTGAGATGAAGTATTTTTATAAAGACACTTCTGTGTATAGAATGTAAAACGATGCCACGTTAATCTCTATGAATAATTAAGGGGAGAGTTCTCTTCATAACAGCACTGTCACGTTGATTTATAATGATAACTCATTGTTTTTCATGAAAGATCATGAAAAACATAGGATTTTCTCATGCCAAATGTAGTTATATTAAATCAATCAAAACCATGTCTCTTGTATGTGGCAAGCAGAGAGAGCTCGCGTGAATAAAACACTTTAGAAAGAATAAGTCCTCTTTATGAATCGTCTCAAGTTTCAAGGGCTATCACAACGGGGGGCGCTGGCATAAGAGTATGATGGTGCTGGGCTACTTAAAGAAGAACTGCTAAATAGGCAGAGGCGCTTTTTATTGATGTTATAAAACAGTGCGAACAAAGCACGCAGTTTGTTTTGCTGTTTGGTTGAGTTAAGGTTTTTATTACTTTGAAAATCAATATTTCATGGATCATGCATTTTGAGGGCTTATAAGGCTTTTCTTTAAAGTACATAAATCATTAAAACAGCATTATTAAATACAAATTGTTTTATTTTACCAATAAAAACATCTATATTTTGTGTATTGTTTTTATTAAAATAGAATATGTAGTGATTTTCAAATCAGATATACACATAATGATGCAATATCGAGAAGTCGATAAAAGAGCTGCGTTAAATGTTGGTGAGGATAGAAGAAAGCAAGAATGAGTGATCACGATACTTTCATAGTTATAGTAGGAATAGTTATAATAGGGAGCATAATCTATAGTCTTTGGTTAGCAAATTATCAGAAAAAGCAATTAAGTGAACAACTTGAGCAATATGAGAAATTACTGCAGCTAAAAGATCGAGAGTGCGCGATATACCACGATATTATTGCACAATGGGAACAAAGGCTTGTTAAAAAAAACTCAAAAAATATCGCCAAAATGGATTAAACAATGGGATGAAGAAGCAAAGCATTGGGAAAGAGATTTACTGGAGATAAAAAATCCTGAACATTGGCTATCTTCTGAATCGAGCGGACAATGGCCTTTGATGGTAAAAGATATTTGTATGCAAGGATATGGAGAAGCGTGGTTTTTGTATGAAAAGGCGCTGACAAAAGAACTGACTGATGAACATATCAAAAAAATAAATGAATTAATGATGCGTCCAATTTTTAAAGAAACTTATCCTAAAGTTGTGCGATTCATGAGACAGAATGGTGTCACATTACGAAAGTTTGTGGACCCTTTGACGAAAAAAAAGCGCTATAAGCCTACAATGCTGTTGTTTCATTGGTGGTTATATATGATTGATGATATGATTACGGCTGAATATGAACAGCAACTACAAGACAAGGCTTCAGGATACTATGAAGAGTTAAAGTCTTTGGAAATTTATTATGAAGATATACCTAAATATACAGAATATGAAACGCTAGAAGAGATACTGTCTTGTTGGTATCTTAGTCTGCCTAGAGATGCTGAATTACTATGCATTTGTAAAAGAGAGCTTCTAGCATTATTGTATGATATTTCCAGTGCTTATAAAGCGGCAAGAAAAACTTTTATTTACTATAAGCAGCTTATTGATACGGTAAAAGAAGGATATATGGCCTTTGATAAGGATTGTCGTTACTCCACGGTTAGAAATGACATTGATGTTTGTAGAGAGAAAGATAAAGAAAAGAAAAAGGGGTTGCGTATTGCTAAAGAGACTCCAACATATGAAAAAGCCTATAAATTAGGAGTCATAGAATGGATGAAGTGGTCAAGTAAGAAATGTGATAATCAATGGATCTTTTGGAAAATGCTTGTCAAAATAGGAAATTCAAAAGAAAAATTAAAAATCATTTTTGGTGATGAAAAGGTAAATGCACTGGAAGAGGCTATCAAAAAAGATCAAGAACAGTTCGTGAGCGAATTTCAAGAAGCAATTCTCGAGAACAAAAATGTGCATTTTTATAAATCCCATGCCTATTTGATACATACTTTAGAATAATGCTGAAAAGAAGGAGAAGCTGATAACAATTGTATGAATTAATATATTAATGGAAATTGGCATAATTGCGTATTTTTGTGAAAAGAGAATAGAGGTATATGCCGCAGCTCTTACCAAAAAGGAGAGAGTGGGCTCTTCTAGAGTCAAGTTTTTGCGCGCAGTGTAAGAGTGATCTCTCAAGAGAAGTAGGAGAGGTTTTTGCCTCAGGTTCGATAATTGCTTTTTGGGGCGTTTGTTATGATGGGATTTGTTTTTATTGCCTTTTTCAGTTTGTTTGCAGGGGAATTTGAATAACAGAAACGTCAATAAGGTAAGCTATTGGGGATTGCTTTTGTGGGGGGTATAGCAAGTACATTTTTTGTTCGTGGTGATGTTTTTTGTCACTATCTAATCAGTTATTTCCTATCGTTTTCTGTAAAGAAAATTAAAAACTCTTTCTTCATGTGTTTGTTTAAGGTTCTAAGGGTTTTGTAAAAAACTGTAAGAATTAAATGCTTTTTTGAAGTTTTTTTTATAGTTTGATGCGAATGTGTTCATTTCCGGCAATGATATTTTTTTTGCGAAATATATCGCTGCTGCCTTCTTTATCAGTGACAAAAACACCGGTTTTGCGAAGCATCAGTATGCTGGTAGTTTTATCAAAAATGTGCAGGTTATCTCCCCAAAAACCATCGGTTTTTTCTGCGGCGACATAAGATAAACTCAAGAGCAGCGCCAAAACGGCGCAATCCAGTAACTTCCATCATTATATTGCGTAATTCAATAAGATAGGTTCCATGATTTGGGCGACCAAAATGAGGCATTCCCGTGGCAATGACACAATCTTCCAGTCTGCGTCGAGCAGAAACGCGACAGCGTCGGTTATTGAAAAAAGCACCATACCCGCGTTCTGCGGTGAAGAGTTCATCACTCACGGGATTGTAAATGACACCACCAACGATTTTTCCTTGGCTTTCTAAGGCAATGGAAACAGCAAAAAAAGGAATGCCATGGAGAAAATTTGTGGTGCCATCTCAAAGGGTCAACAATAAAACGGTGTTGTGAATCTTCTCCAATGATTTCTTCTGACACTTCCATCAGAAAACCAAATTTGGGGCGCGCTTTGCTTAATTCATTTAAAATAATTTTTTCCGCTTTGCGATCTGCTTGGCTGAGGTAATCTGCTGGATTTTTTTAGGCTTAAATGCCTTTTTTGAGGGTTTTTTCTAATTTTAGGCGAATGTGTTCATTGCCGGCAATGATATTTTTTTTGCGAAATATATTGTTGCCGCCTTCTTTATCGGTGACAAAACCACCGGCTTCACGAACCATCAATATTCCAGCAGCCATATCCCAAATTTGCAGGTTATCTTCCCAAAAGCCATCGGTTCTTCCAGCAGCCACATAAGCTAAATCAAGAGCAGCAGCACCAAAACGGCGAAGTCCGGCAACCTCTGCCATCACATTACGTAATTCAATAAGGTAGGTTCCATGATTTGGGCGACCAAAATGAGGCATTCCTGTGGCAATGACACAATCTTCTAGTCTGCGTCGAGCAGAAACGCGACAGCGGCGGTCATTGAAAAAAGCACCACACCCGCGTTCTGCGGTGAAGAGTTCATCATTCACGGGATTGTAAATGACACCACCAACGATTGTCCCTTGGCTTTCTAAGGCAATGGAAACAGCAAAAAAAGGAATGCCATGGAGAAAATTTGTAGTACCATCTAAAGGGTCAACAATAAAACGGTGTTGTGAATCTTCTCCAATGATTTCTTCAGACTCTTCCATCAGAAAACCAAATTTGGGGCGCGCCTTGCTTAGTTCATTGAAAATAATTTTTTCCGCTTTGCGATCTGCTTGGCTGACATAATCTGCTGGTCCTTTCAAAGACACTTGCAAATTTTGCACTTCACCGTAATCACGTACCAACGAGCGTCCTGCTTTCATTGCAGCTTGCACCATGACATTCATGACTGCAGAATGGGCCATTTTTTATTCCTTTATTTATCTTTTTCATTTGCGCGACGCAAATAAATCAACTCATTGGTGTCTACAATGATACGTTCACCAGCATTCATAAAGGGGGGAACAAGAATACGAATCCCGTTTTCAAGAATGGCGGGTTTATAAGAGGAGGTAACCGTTTGTCCTTTGATGGCAGGATCGGCTTCCGCAATTGTGACAGCAACTTGATCAGGAAGTGAGATGCCAATAGGCTTTTCTTGATAAAGTTCAACTGTGACAGTCATCCCATCTTGGAGAAACGCAGCACGTTCACCAACAAAATCCTTTTGAAGTTCAAGTTGTTCATAAGATTCTGAATCCATAAAGACCAAAGCATCCCCTTGTTGATAAAGAAATGTGAAATCCTTTTGTTCAAGGCGCACGCGTTCAACTGTCTCAGCAGCACGAAAGCGTTCATTAAGTTTTGTACCATCAATCAAATTTTTCATTTCAACTTGGTTAAATGCACCACCTTTTCCTGGTTTTACAGCGTTACATTTAACAGCAACCCATAAGCTTCCTTGATGTTCGATCACATTACCAGGGCGAATTTCATTGCCATTAATTTTCATCGTTTCTATCCAATTCTATTCTTGCAAAAAGAACTCTCTTGTTGTTTTTATGGCGCTTTTCTTTGCTGCCTTTAACAGTCAAGCTCTTTTGTTATTTTCGGGCTAAAATCCCTTTGATTAACCTTGCGGCTCTCTCATGGTCCTGTGTGCTCTTTATGGGCTTTCTCCTGCTTTTTGCAAAGAGAAAAGCTTAAGTAAAAAAGGACCTTTATGTATTTTTGCTTTTCAGTTCTTTGCAAGACCATAAAAAGCGCTCAGACGCAAGCTTTTTAAAAATTTGCACAAAAATTTTTTAGAATTTTTGGGGAAATTTATCCCGTTGTGTCGTAAAATATCATCATTGATGGCAATAATATAATTGATGGTAATGATATAAGTTCCCTAAAACCATGAGGTGTTTTTAATTAAGAATATGTGAATACGGAGTTTATTATGAGTGTCTCATGGGATAGAGCGTGGTGTGTGTTATCGCGGGGTGTTCGTTTGTATTCTTATCAGAGATCAGCTGTAAAAAGGCTTTTTTATCGAGGTTAGAACTCTAAATCTTTTGAGCAGCAGGTATTTTTCTGTACTTGATGCGATTTCATCATGAGAGTACGGGGGCTGTTGTTTTGTTAAGATATCAGCATAGAAAAAGACAAGTGGAGCATTTAGGATATCAGAAATTTCTTTTAAACGCCCTATGCTGACACGATTTAAGCCGTTTTCATATTTCTGGATTTGTTGGAAAGTGGCACCTAAATGTTGACCTAATGTTTTTTGAGACATTTTAAGCATTTTTCGTCTCAAACGAATTTTTTTGCCAATGAATTTGCCATTGAAAATGTCGTTATAAGGATTTTTACCAATACCCTAGAAAATGCTACACAGGATATAGAAAGCTATTCAGCCGCTTCAATCACAGATAAGCCAAGTTTTGCATTTATATCTTCGCGTAATAATTTGCTAGGGTATGGGGCATTTTCATTATTTTTAGTATTTTTCTTTCCTTAAATCTTAAAGCTATAACTTACACTATTTTGTATTGTTACAATCTATAATAAAATTTATCCACTCTGGCTAAAAATGAGGTTTTTTATTGAGGTGCAAATCTCTTTGCCTTTCGCAAGAGCTTTTAAGTCTTTACGTGTAAAATATAGAGAATGTTTACATTAAATAGCGGGTTCATTTGGGCTGAGTACTTATATGAGCACGTAGTTCTCCGTTCACACTATACTGAAAAAGAGACACTATAGTGCTACTATTTAATTTTATTCTATACCTCAAATTCACACCCATGTTTTGTTGCTTTTGAGGTTGATCTGTATAGATCACATTATATCCATTCCGTCGCAACAGATTGATAAATAAAGGAGTAAAGTTGTCTGCTGTATTATTTTTCTTTATAAGAAATGTGGTTGTAGCTGGTGGTAGAGGTCTCTTGATATAGCTAATAAATTTGTTAGCAACTAATTGTGCCTGACGCTTTGTAAGACTTTGATCAACATAATTTGATGAATAATTGCCTACAGATGCGCAACTAGCCACCAACACAACCGGTGACAGCAATAAATATTTTAACATCTTTAATTCCCCTTACTTATTGTTGCTCTTTATTTGCGAAGCTCCTCTTCCAGAAATAAGAGCAACTTTACGCATAGCTACTTAACAACATATTGGTATCTAATCAATCGGTTAATTAATCGATGAATAATGGTTTCAGCTGTAAAGGCTGCTTGAAGTGCTTCTGGTGGCGTATATTTTAATAAACAGCTGCTTTTAGTGATTATGATAAAAAAGCAATTTTTTGCGTTTGCATGTTAAGATCATATCCTCGATCACTATTATAAAATGATGCGTTAGGTGCTGTTCCAGATCGACCAAAAAAATTTTCAAGCATTGCTTTTTAAGGGCTATCTTTTTTTAAATACGTATGAATGTTTATTCTGTTTTTTTTAATACTATCGTTTGAGGTGTGGTGTTTGTAAGGCATCAAATTTTGTACATGTGATGTTTTTATGAGAGTGTGTGGTGAATATTTGAGGGAGAGCTTGTCGGGATAATTTTGTGAAATGAACCACATAAAATGGGAAGCTAAAAGAGTTCTGTCCTTTGAGGGGTGGGAGGCAAGTCAAGAATAGAGAGTGTAGCGCCCTATATTATGATGTTAAAAGCTTTCATTTTGATCAGAGAGTAATTGTAAAATGGCTCTTTGTTTTATCGAGGTTAGAACTCTAAATCTTTTTAAAAGTAGGTATTCCTCTGTACTTGATGCGATTTCATCATGAGAGTACGGGGGCTGTTGTTTTGTTAAGATATCTGCATAGAAAAAGACAAGTGGAACATTTAAGATATCGGCAATTTCTTTTAAACGCCCTGCGCTGACACGATTTAAGCCGTTTTCATATTTCTGGATTTGTTGGAAAGTAACACCTAAATGTTGACCTAATGTTTTTTGAGACATTTTTAGCATTTTTCGTCTCAAACGAATCTTTTTGCCAATGAAAATGTCGTTATCAAGATTTTTGGCTCGCATTTTAAAGCCCCCGCCGGTTGCGAGCGCCCTCGCGTTGGTATTCCGGGAGCTTGAAAATACTGAGTTCTAGTCAGCCTTTTTGCTTTTAGTGCTGAAAGCACTTGGACATAGCAAAATCTCCCGGAATCCCGGGATACCCGCAAAGTGGGTTCATCTTTACGCTAGAACTTAGGGTTTTCAAGGCCCCTTTTGGTCGTTGCGTATGCGACCAAAACATCTTTTAATTTATAAAGTAATTTCAGGAAATTTACAATAAAAATTAAAATAGCGTCTCTTAACGTGTCGTTTCTTAAAATGGAGGGGTGGCATGTTTTGCATTTAAGCAATAAAGTGTTCACAAGGGGGGCTTTGAATAGCGTACGCTATCGCGTGATGTTAGCTTGCATTCTCATCAGAGATCAGCTGTAAAAAGGCTTTCTGTTTTATCGAGGTTAGAACTCTAAATCTTTTGAGCAGCAGGTATTCTTCTGTACTTGATGCGATTTCATCATGAGAGTACGGGGGCTGTTGTTTTGCTGAGGTGTCCGCATAGAAAAAGACAAGTGGAACATTTAAGATATCGGCAATTTTTTTTAAACGCCCTGCGCTGACACGATTTAAGCCGTTTTCATATTTCTGGATTTGTTGGAAAGTAACACCTAAATGTTGACCTAATGTTTTTTGAGACATTTTTAGCATTTTTCGTCTCAAACGAATTTTTTTGCCAATGAAAATGTCGTTATCAAGATTTTTGGCTCGCATTTTAAAGCCCCCTCCGAGTGCGAGCGCCCTCGCATTGGTATTCCGGGAGTTAAAAACACTGAGTCCGAATCAGCATTTTGCTTTTAGTGCTTAAAGCACCTGGACATAGCAAAATCTCCCGGAATTCCGGGATACCCACAGAGTGGGTTCATTTTTATGTATCGGACCTTAGGGTTTTTAATCCCCGTTGATCGTTGCGTATACGATCAAAAATACCTTTAAATATGTAAAGTAATTTCGGAGGCTTGGCAATAAAAAATAGTTTTTTTATAAGAGACGGCGTGTTTTTCGTCCAAGCAAAAAGAATGAAAAAATAGAGCTTGCGGAATTTTCGGGATAGTCTAGCTCTTTTGCTTATTGGATATTGTTTGTTAAGCAAATGATACCAGTGCGTTTTCTTTACCAATGAAAATGTCGTTATCAAGATTTTTGGCTCGCATTTTAAAGCCCCCGCCGGTTGCGAGCGCCCTCGCGTTGGTATTCCGGGAGTCTAAAAACACTGACCTCGAATCAGCCTTTTTGCTTTTAGTGCTTAAAGCACCTGGACAGAGCAAAATCTCCCGGAATTTCTATAAATTTTATCTTTTTGAAGCAGAGAGGAGTATTTTAAAAAACAGGAAGGAGCTTTATTGCTTCTTTGTGCGCTTTTTCTAGTTGTGCCTTATCCATGCCTTGGAGCATTATTTCAAGATCAGGAGCTTGCATTTTTGCCTCCTTTGCAAGCATATACCATGCCGCTGCCATTATTGTATCGCCTTTTGTTCCTGTGCCATCTCGATAAAGCCTTGCAAGGGAAATCTGTGCTGGTGCAATCATGTTGACGGCATTTCTGTGAAGTAAATGAAAAGCACGCTGAAAATCTGTTTCTCCTCCACGCCCTTGTACAAGCCATTGTGCTAAATGAAGTTGAGCTTTTAAGTGGTTGTTTTGAGCTGCTACTTCCATGAGCTTGCGGGCATTGTGATCATCTTTTGGTCGTTTTAATGTGCCTAAGGAAAGAATTTTTGCAGCAGAAAAAGCCGCTTCAGCATCGCCAAGAGCAGCACCTTTTAAGTACCATTTTAAGGCTTGCTCTATTGCTTCATTTTCACGACTTTGGGAAGAAACACCGGGGAGAGCTTGTTTTTCCTGTGAGGCTTTATAAAGAAGCAGTTGTCCATAATAAAAATAGGCTTCCTTGACGCCTGCTTTGACAGCTTTTTGAATGAATTGCGCACCAAGTTCTTGATTTTGTTTTATAAAGTGACCATCAAACAACATAAGTCCATAGCGTAGTTGTGCTTGGGGTTCCCCCTGTTTTGCGGCGCGTTCAAACCATAAAGCAGCACGCGCACCGTCAATAGGAACAGCACATCCTTCCATATAAATTCGGGCAAGAAGAGTTTGTGCAAAAGGATCATTTTTTTCAGCACGTCGGAGTGCTTCACGAAAAGCTTTTAAATAATAACCTTGGATGTAATAGTCATAGGCTTGGTCATAGTCTCCAGCTTTTAAGGGCTGAAAAGGTTCTTGAGTGTTTGAAGCTTCTTGAATCGTATTGAAAGAGCTTTCAGAATTTGAGATTTCTTCAGTGTTTCCCGCTGAACTTACAGCAGAACTTGCAAGCCCAATCACGCCTAAGATAAGCAGCTTCACACTTCTCTTGATCATGGTGTTTTCTCCTCATTACCGATCAGAATTTTCACATTTTTTTTTCATCATTACAAGCCGTATAAGAATTTCATTTCTATATTACTTTTTATCTCTCAGTTTTTCGTCTTGGTTCAAGGTAGGGTTGGGTAAGTTAAAAAAGTAGCATAAATGTCGACGAGAGACAGACTGTTTAAAACAGTTCTGTTAAAAGTAATAATGATGAAGGGTTATCGTATGTAAAGATGCTTATCTTCTATTATATCAAGGGCTTCTCCTCTTAAAATGAAAAAATGCTTACAATGGAGGTTGCTTTTTAAAATACGTATGAATGCTTATGAATAGCGCACGCTATCCGTGTGATGTTAGCTTGCATTCTCATCAGAGATTAGCTGTAAAAAGGCTTTCTTTTTTACCGTTGTTAGAACTCTAAATCTTTTGAGCAGCAGGTATTCCTCTGTGCTTGATGCGATTTCATCATGGTGGTATGGGGACTGCTGTTTTGTAATGATATCCGCATAAAAAAAGGAAAGTGGAACATTCAAGATATCAGAAATTTCTTTTAATCGCCCTGCGCTGACACGATTTAAGCCGTTTTCATATTTCTGGATTTGTTGGAAAGTAACACCTAAATGTTGACCCAATGTTTTTTGAGACATTTTTAGCATTTTTCGTCTCAAACGAATTTTTTTGCCAATAAAAAGATCAATATTAAGATTTTGAGATTGCATTTTTCCCCGCCGGTTGCGAGCGCCCTCGCATGAGTATTCCGGGAGTTAAAAGCACTGAACTCAAATCAGCATTTTGCTTTTAGTGCTGAGAAGCACTTGGACATAGCAAAATCTCCCGGAATTCCGGGATACCCACAGGAGTGGGTAAATTCATGTTTGAGTTTTTCAGGCTTTTAATCCCTATTGGTCGTTGCGTATGCGACCAAAACATCTTTTAATTCATAAAGTAATTTCAAAAAATTTACAATAAAAATTAAAATAGTGTCTCTTAACGTGTCGTTTTTTAAAATGGAGGGGTGGTATGTTTTGCATTCAAGCAATAAAGTGTTACAAAGGGGACTTTGAATAGTGCACGCTATCGCGTTATATTAGCTTGCATTCTCTTCAGAGATCAGTTGTAAAAAGGCTTTCTTTTTTACCGTTGTGAGAGTTCTAAATCTTTTGAGCAGCAGATATTCCTCTGTGCTTGATGCGATTTCATCATGGTGGTATGCGGGCTGTTGTTTTGTAATGATATCGGCATAAAAAAAGGCAATGGGAACATTCAAAATATCAGAAATTTCCATTAAACGCCCTGCGCTGACACGATTTAAGCCGTTTTCATATTTCTGGATTGTTGGAAAGTGACACCTAAGTGCTGACCTAATGTTTTTTGAGACATCTTCAACATTTTTCGTCTCAAACGAATTTTTTTGCCAATGAAAATGTCGTTATCAAGATCTTTGGTTTGCATTTTAAAGCCCCCCCGCCGGTCGCGAGCGCCCTCGCATGAGTATTCCGGGAGCTTGAAAGTACTGAAATCTAATCAGCTTTTTTTGCTTTTAGTGCTTAAAGCACCTGGACATAGCAAAAACTCCCGGAATTCCGGGATACCCACAAAGTGGGGTAAATTCATGTTTAGATTTTCGGGCTTTCAAGACCCTCTTGGTCGTTGCGTATGCGACCAAAACATCTTTTAATTCATAAAGTAATTTCAGGAAATTTACAATAAAAATAGTTTTTTACTTACAAAATTTGTTTTTTAATGAGAGGCTATCTGCCTCTTAAACCTCTCTGGAATGATTACCAAAATCATGACAACAGCCCCCGTGTTTTTTGAGAGGGTTAAAAAGCCTTAAGTTTTAAGATCAAAAGAACTTTGGACGCTTAAAAGTTAAACATTTTCAATTCGCTAGTATTGACAACATAGCCAAGAGTAATTATCTTCAATATTCAGGAATAGAAAGGACATATGTTATAAAGATCACCCTTTCTCTGCTAATTTCAGAGTTCGAAACCGTTGAACAGGAAAGCAGTTACACTGCATGGCTGCGCGATAAGGTAGCGAGCAGTCTTGCAAATCCATATCCTCCTATTCCGCATGATGAGGTTATGGCTGAAATGGAAGTTATAATCAGTCAGCTTGAAGCTGAACAGGAAAAGTGATGCTTCCGGTTGTTTGGTTGTCTTCGGCGCGCGACGATTTGCGTCAGATTTTAACTTATATTGCTCGCGAAAATCCATCTGCTGCGCGCCGAATGAAAAGGTTTTTGGAAGCATCCGTACTGCCATTGGCTGAACATCTATATTTATACAGACAGAGTGAGAAGGTATTAGGATTACGAGAAATTGTAGCGCATCCAAATTACCTTATATTGTATCAAGTAGCTGCACATCAAATCGAAATTGTAGCTGTAGTACATGCCCGACGTGAATTTCCTATTTTTCTTTAATCTAATCAGAGGCTATCTGCCTCTTAAACCTTTCTGGAACGATTACCAAAATCATGACAACATCCCCGTGTTTATTAAAGGGACTAAAATGATTTCTTTCACGGTAATGAATACACACGCGGTCTCTTCACTAAAATTTGCACAATCGCTTGCTGTTTGAAGAAGGGTGGGGGGTGGATCGTTTCTTTGAGCCTATAGGATGTGTGTGTCTGTGGAATGTGGTGGGGTGTCTTTTGGTTTTGGGCGTGCGCTTTAAAAAATAAACATAAGCATTATTCAAATTTAACGTGATGCTGTAGCAAATTTTTTTGCATCTAAATTGTAGCCGGCTTCACATAGTCGATCAAAAAGATCCGGAAGTGTTTCTTTTACGTGTTTTTTAAAAGGAATGTATTTAAGCCCACCAAAATCTGAAGGGAGTTCAAGGTCTTGTTTTTTTAGAATAGCGACATTTTTGCGAGAAAGTGCAGCGGTTAACATGCCCATTTCAAAAATAACGTTTTGTCGTGCACGAAATTGTTCTTTTTTTTCCTTGTCAGATCTAGCATAGCCTATATCATCGGGAGTAAATAGCACAATACCAAATCCTATAGAATCGTTACAAGCTTCTTTTTCCAAAATTTCAATGAGGGTTAAACCATTACCACCAGTATTTTTTAAGATGTATGGTTCGAGACCAAGCCTGCGAAGAATAAGTTCAAGTTGCTCTAGAGCAATATGGTCATGGCCATGAACGATAAAGATTTTTTTATTTGAAGGATTGGAAGCAGTTTTTGAGGAAGGAATCGTTGATGTTTCTTCTAGATGCTTTGCTAAATCTTCTGTTAGCTTTTGTTTTATGTTTGCGCTGCCTTGAACTTGAAGTTTTCCTGTGCTTTTAAACCAATTAGTAGTGCCTCCTTCGGAGGTTTTGATCTGATATCCTTTAGAAGAATTAAGTGATAGAAACTTAGTTTCTATGATTTTATATCCAGCTGTTTTAACTATATCTTTAAGGTCTTCGAAGGTGCCGCTATATTTCACTGTTTATATTCTTTCAATATCGCTGGTTATTAATATAAAATGTTGATTTATTTTTATAACTATTTGAATTTAAATAGCTTTATGATTTCATTTTCTTATACAATGCACAAAAAGAGACGGTCACCTTCCATTCAATTGATTGAAACGTGGGAAAACTTGACTAAATGATGGGAAATTTTACTGCGTGATGAAGCGATCTGATTGAATTGTGAATAAACGAAACGAATTTTTCTCCTATTTATATATTCCATTATGTTCTCTATATAAGAAACACGAAAGTTAACGCTTTATTTATAAATTCTCCTCCTATATTACAAGGGGGTGTTTTCACATTTTTCTTGCATTGTTTTAAGCAGTATTAAGGGGTTGTCGTTCCCAAAAATCACTTCTTCTACAGCAATGAATTCACATCCAGTCTTTAAGACTTCATCAAAGGTTGAAAAATCGCTTCCTGCTTGGATAATGGCGGGGGTTTGCATAATTTCTGCCCACCATGTTGCTAACTGGAGATTGCGGGGGTGCGCTTGGGGTTTTTTATCAGCCCCGAGTTTTCCAAAGAACAGGTAATCAACACCTGTTTCCGCTGCAAGCATAGCACTATGGCGATTGCGTAGATTGCCAAAGCCTATGATTTTTTGTTCCTTTTGCTGATTTTTGAAGCTTTCAAGAGCGTTAAGATCATCTTCTATGTGTAATCCATCAGCCTTTATGCGCCCAGCAATGCGGCTGTCATCAGCGATGAGAAGGGCTGCGTCATGATGTTGAATATCTTCTGCGTAAGTTTGCGCTTGTTGTTGTAAAAAAGAGCCATCATCTTTCAACCTTTCAGAATCATAGAGGATGACGCATGCAAAAGACTTTGTTTGCAAAATTTGCTGCAAAAATGTGTGTGGGGTGTTGCGCCGAACATCAAGTGTTAAAATCAACTGAGGGAAAAGAGGTGGATCAATTGGTTTATTTTTTTGTTGTGTCATGTCAAATCCCTGTTTCTTAGAAAAAATAACGCTTAAAAATTAAAGTTTCATTCTATTATGCTTATTTGCGATGAAAGTGACCACCATTTTCACGTAATTTAAAGGATTTGTGGGTGTGTGGAAGCCTGTTTATGAGAAATGAGAGTGTTTTTAAGCATAATATGTCGCCTTTTTGTTGTGATACACGTATGGACGCTTTTCGTTCTTTTGCCTTTAAAAAACTTTTGCTTTTAAAAAAATAAACGCTTAAAATGAAACTTGACTCTTAAAAATTAAAATTTCATCCTGTTCATGCTTGTTGGCAATAAGGGTAAGCACCATTTTTATGGGACTTCAAGGGGGGTGCAACGTGTGGGAGTCCACTGATGAAATACCAAGGTATTCTTGAGCATAATACTCAACCTTCTCATCGTGATACACGCATTGATGTTTTTCGTTCTTTGGCCTTATTGACGATTTTCATCAACCATATTCCCAGAACGATCTATGAGTCTTTTACTCATAGAAACTTCGGTTTTTCTGATTGTGCAGAAGTGTTTGTTTTGCTTTCAGGGATTGCTCTTGGGTTAAGCTTTCATGGACGATTACAGCAAAAATCCTTTGCTTTTATTATCCGAAAACTTTGGTACAGAGCTCTGCAGCTCTATGGGGCATATCTTTTTACGACTTTTGTCACGTTAAGTCTTTTTTTTGCTGCCTTTTTATTATGGCGAACAGAAAAACTTTTATCGATGAACAATGTGGGACTCTTTTTTAAAGAGCCTGGTATCGCATTTTTGAGTACCTTAAGCTTTGGGCATCAATTGGGATATAATAATATTCTTCCTCTTTATATCGTTTTGATGTTTTTTGCGCCTTTTATCCTTTATTTGAGTTGTAAGCAGACAAAATGGCTGCTTTTGGGCTCCTTTACACTGTATCTTATCTGCGGATTTTATAAAATTGCTCCTCCTTCTTATCCTTTAAAGGGAAAGTGGTTTTTAAATCCTTTGTCTTGGCAATTCTTATTTGTCATAGGATTGACCAGTACTTTAGCGCTTAAACAAGGAAAAAAAATCGCTTTTCAGTCTTTTTGGATTGTTTGTGCGGCAGCGTATCTCTTGTTGGCGCTGTTATGGGTTCGCTTAAATTGGTGGGGCATTTTGGGGTGGCTTGGCTGGTCTTCCCCATTGTTGAACTTTAATAAAACCTTTTTAAGCTTGCCACGTTTACTCCATGTTCTTGCATTAGCCTTTCTCATTCTTTCTTTGCCGCGCATCAATAAATGGTTTTATGTCTCTCCAAAACATCCTTTAGCAATTTTAGGAAAACATAGTTTACCGGTCTTTGTAACGGGAACCATTTTTGCGATGTTTGGACAAATTATAAAAACAGTGATGACAGAAACGTTTTTTTCCGATACCCTCTTAATAATAACGGGTATTGCTTTGCAATTTGGAGTCGCTTATTATTGTGAAAAACGGCAATCTTGGCAGTGGTCCTTTTCAAGGAAAATGATCCGTTTATAAAAAATATTCCTGTAGTGTTTATTGGGCACGTTAACCTTAGTATAAAAAGTGCGTTGCGCAAAAAAATTAAAAGAGGTAGCAGTTTTAAAAAAAAAGCGTTCTACACAGCAACAAAAGAAACTTTTTAATACTCTGTTCGTTGAAGAGTGTGATTTTGTGCTGATACTTGGAGTATAAAAGCGTGAGTGTACATAAACGTCCATATGATGAACCTATTATCATGATTGAGCATAATGCTTTTGAAAATGCTTTTAATCGTCTCTATGAAGAAACAATGGCGCTGATTGAAAAAACCGCAGCGTATATTGACTCAGAAGGGAAATTAGTAGCACGCTCTCTTTCGGCAGAGGTTTCTGCAATCTATGCAAAAGAGGCTATGTATTTAAGTACACGACTTATGCAAATCGCTTCTCAACTCCTTCTTCTTCGCGCAGAGCGTGAAGGGGAAATGTCATCAGAACAAATAAAAAAAGAAATTGTAAAAGTGTCACTTCATACACCGACATTGGAACTTGAAACCCCGCATTGGCATGAATTGCCAGAAATTTTTCGCCAATTTGTTTCTCATTCATTGCGTTTAGAAGCGCGGATAACCTATATGCGTGCTGGGTGGGAAACTGCGGCCTCCTGTGCTCTAGAAGATGATAATCCAGTGGGAAAACAAATCGAATTGCTCAAAACAGCCTTTGGGCGTTCTTAGAGGTACTCCCTTGCTTTGTGCGAAGGGGAAATATCATCAGAACAAATAAAAAAAGAAATTGTAAAAGTGTCACTTCATACACCGACATTGGAACTTGAAACCCCTCATTGGCATGAATTGCCAGAAACTTTCCGTCAATTTGTTCTCATTCATTACGTTTAGAAGCGTGCATTTTGTTTCATTTAGAGATGCGGCTGTAGTTTAAGCGCTTTGGTCAATAAGCGGCGGCTGTACGTTTAAGCGATGATAATCCAGTGGGAAAATAAATTGAATTACTGAAAACAGCTTTTGGGCGTTCTGAGAAGAATAGCGCCTTGCTTCTTTCTTACGATATTTAGAGCAGTATACCCATTTTTTTTACAACCGAAATTTCACAATTAAAACTAATCTAGAGTGTTTTTTTCTGCCTAATTTCTATTTGGCGTAGAAATATCTTGAGCTTATAGCTTAGAGGGGGTGTATAAGTATTGATTTCGAATATGGCATGGGATGGAGTATGGTTGGTCTTATGGAAATCGACTTTGGTTGATTGCAGCTGGAACACTTTCTGTTGATCTATCGTGTGATTTTGTTTTGGTTATGATAATGATCTGGCTCTAAGATAGAGTAGGGGCTTGTACATCAGCTCTATAATTTATGCCTATAAAGCTGCTGTAAAGTGTGTGTTAATGAGGATGATACACATTGTTACAGTTTTTGGGCTTCTTTTGTTTTGAATGGAAGGTATTTTCCCTCGCGTAAAGTAAAATATCCAAAATAAAGTGCCATATAATGAATGCCCCATGGGTTCCCTGTGCCCCCATGCAATGTCCCTCTATATGCAATGTCATTGTGGTGTGATGAGTATACTCAAAAACACCTCTCAGTTCTTATTCACATTCGTTGAGCCTCTCTCATTTTTACGCTTGCAAAGGAAAAAGCCGGCACGATCATCATCTTTGCCAGTCCCCAATGTTGCGACAAGCTCTTGGCACTTGAGTCAATTTATTAGAGGCATTTTTAGTCCTTTCTTGTACAGTTTCACTCTATACGGCAATCCCACGTTTCATATGTAAGAGAATGGTTTTGATTGCTTCAATATAAACAGATTTGTAATGAGAAAATCTTAGGATATTCGGGATTCTTATGCAACATACAAAATAATTAATTATCTTTGTAAATCAATGTGTTGAGTTATTGTGGTAGCGTCATGCTATAATGTAAAAAGTTTCCGTAAAGTGTATACTATCCATTGCATAGCCTCTTTATACTTATGAATGTGCAATCCAGCACTGATCTATTTGCTCGTTTGCGATGTTTAACCATTATGGCATTGGAAATGATACAGAAAGGGAATTTTTATGCTTTAGAGGGTGCTTGATAAGGTGCTTGCTTGTGATGTGTGAATGGTTTTGATTGATTTCAGTTATGCTTCATAAAGTGTATTCCATAAAGATGCTGTTCGTTGTGTGTTATAATTGTATAAATTTGGGGGATATGATTATCTTTTTACTGGTTTTGTCTTGGGTTGCTGGTTTCTTTGTGGTCTTGTCTTTATTCACATCTTTATTCACAGGGGGGAAAAGTGTATAGACTGTAGTTTATGGCAGAGACGATTCGTATTATAGGCATTGATCCCGGATTACGGCGTACAGGGTGGGGCGTTATCGATGTTGCGGGTAATCGTCTTCAGTTTATTGCAGCAGGGACGGTTTCTTCTGATGTACAGTGTGCGCTGGCTTCCAGACTATGTCAGATCCACAAAGGTCTTTCAGAGGTTGTGCATCAATTTATGCCCCATGAAGCCGCTGTAGAACATGTATTTGTCAACAAAGATGCTACAGCAACTTTAAAACTTGGCCAAGCGCGTGCAATTGCACTGCTGGTTCCTGCGCAAGCAAATCTTCCTGTTTTTGAATATGCGCCCAACAAAGTGAAAAAATCAGTTATTGGGGTTGGACATGGGGCTAAAGAACAAATCCATATGATGGTCAAAGTTCTCCTCCCACGGGCTGAATTTGATAGCAGTGATGCGGCTGATGCTCTTGCTCTTGCTCTTTGTCATAGTATGCACCGTAACAGTATTGACCGATCTTATCAGGCAAGGATGGCGATATGAGTGGGGTGGAAGCATGATTGGCAAATTAAAGGGCACTCTTGAACATATCTTTGATGATCATATCCTTCTTGATGTTCACGGTGTGGGGTATGTTGTTTTTGTGTCAAATCGGCTGCGTCCTTCTTTACCCTCTGTTGGGGAGGCGTTAAGCCTTTTTATTGAAACGCATGTTCGGGAAGACGCAATCCGCCTTTTTGGTTTTGCTACAAGAGCTGAACAGGAGTGGTTTTGTCTTCTACAAAATGTTCCTGGAGTAGGGGCAAAGGTTGCTTTGGCAATCTTGGGTACTTTATCGCCAGATGAACTTGCACAGGCTATTGCTTTAAACGATGTTGCGATGATTAGTCGAGCGCCAGGCGTTGGTAAAAAAGTCAGTGAAAGAATTGTGGGTGAACTGAAAAGTAAAACACTCCCCTTTGAACAAGCTGTCAAGACTGTTTCGGTTTCTCAGCGTGAGATGACCAATCAACCTGCGCATGATGCGCTTTCCGCGTTGATGAAGCTAGGGTTTGAACGGGAGCATGCATCTCGTGCTCTTGCTCTTGCGATGAACGCTCTTGAGGGGGAAACTGTTTCTTCTGCCCTGCTGATCCGCCATAGTCTCAAATTGCTTTCTTCTCCTACTTAAAATCAAGGTAACAATGCATAAAGATGAAGATAAACGCCTTCTGGGTTCCGCCTCCCTTCCTAACGATCCAGATCGTTCCTTGAGGCCACAAGTTCTCGATGACTTTATTGGTCAAGAAGCGGCGCGGGCTAATTTAAAAATATTTATTGAAGCAGCAAAAACGCGGCAAGAAGCGCTGGATCACGTTTTGTTTGTAGGGCCACCGGGGTTGGGAAAAACAACGCTTTCACAGATTATGGCAAAAGAATTAGGCGTTAATTTTCGCTCTACTTCAGGGCCGGTCATCGCTAAAGCAGGAGATTTAGCCGCTCTCTTGACCAATCTTGAAGAACGTGATGTCTTGTTTATTGATGAAATTCATCGCTTAAATCCGGCGATTGAGGAAATTCTTTATCCAGCCATGGAAGATTATCAACTTGATTTGATCATTGGGGAGGGGCCGGCCGCACGCTCGGTGAAAATTGATCTGGCTAAATTTACTTTGGTGGCAGCAACCACACGTTTGGGGCTTTTAACCACACCTCTACGAGACCGTTTTGGCATCCCAATTCGTCTCAATTTTTATACGATAGAAGAATTGGAATATATTGTGCAGCGTAATGCACGACTTTTTGCCGTTAAGATCAGTGATGATGGTGCTCATGAAATTGCACGCCGAGCACGCGGGACGCCTCGTATTGCCGGACGGCTTTTACGGCGCGTTTGTGATTTTGCTCTGGTTAAACAGGCAAAACAAATTGACCAAAAAATCGCCGATGAAGCCCTTTCGCGCCTTGAGGTTGATCATCTTGGGCTTGATCCGCTTGACCGCCGCTACTTGCTCCTGATTGCGGAAACTTTTTTAGGGGGACCGGTGGGGATTGAAACGATTGCTGCTGCTTTATCAGAACCACGCGATGCCATTGAAGATATTGTTGAACCGTATTTGCTCCAACAAGGTTTTATTCAAAGAACCGCTCGTGGACGCATTCTAACTGAAAAGGCTTGGAGCCATTTAGGGCTTTCTGCTCCAGCCTCTACAACGTCTATACAAAGGCGTTCTCAACTTTCTGATGCTCAAGACAATTCATCACTTCAGACGTCTTTATGGGATGGGGAAGATGATTAAGACATTCTCTTTATTAAAAGAAACTATGTGAATATTTTATAGCAAGGTCATAAAATACAAGAGACGTGCCTTCTTTTAGCATATTCTGGCTAAAAAGGTTTGGCACTATTAAAGATTTTTTGCTTTTCACAACTTCAACACAAAAATGTGTTCAATCTTTTGATTGATAGATAATTTGCTATATTAGATGATTTTATGGGATATGAAGTCGATGACAGAAATAACACCTTTTAAGAGCAATCATACAAACGCTTTTCATAATTTTCAGGTCCGCGTTTATGTTGCGGATACAGATTTTTCCGGTGTAGTTTATCATGCGCGTTATCTTGAGTTTTTTGAACGAGGACGTTCAGAGTTTTTACGGGATACCGGTTTTAATAATAAGATGTTAGCAGCAGGGGGTGAGGGGGAAAAACTATTTTTTGTTGTTCGTCATATGGAAATTAATTTTTCAAGACCCGCTAAAATTGATCATCTTTTAGTCGTTAAAACACGTGTTACTCATATCCAAGGGGCCCGCTTTTTTATGGAGCAATCTATTTTGCATGAGATGACTACGTTGGTAACAGCCAAAGTTGAAATTGCTCTGATTAATGAGGAGGCAAAACCGCGACGTTTACCCAAAGAACTTTTTGCAAAAATGCTTGGTTAAAAGTGTTATTCATTGAATTAGCAGTTTCAGGAGAGATCAGCAGATATAAAGTAATCTATAATCTAAGACTATACATTTATCATAGCCTAGATGTTTTCTAACAAGGTTACACGATACAGCAAAAGAAAGCACCTTTGCTACAATAACTACAATAAATTGAAGATGATATCCCACAAAATTAAACACACCTCATCCATGTTATGATTCAAAAACAATGTCATATCATCCATTTTCTTCTATAAACTCAAGATATTTTCTTTCTTTTGAAGAAAGGTTTGTTGGCATCGGAAAGCAGCGAAAAAGTACAAAAAAAGAAATAAAAATGGATTAAGATTTATTTTTATAAAAATGCACATACCCAGCGCAATATTGCAATAAAGTGATAATAAGCCATTAGGTCGAAAATTGTCTCAAAATACTTAAAGGTTTTTTTTAAGCAATTTGATTTGTTTTTTTACTGGACTGTCATTTGGCATCACAAGAGCACGTGTTTCATCCATAATGCATAACTTTATGTGCGCTTCTAAGCGTAGTAAATGAGTGAGAGATCAATGTATACAAAGCAGAAATGCATTCTTGATTTAAAGTTTCAAAAACATATTATTATATAATATATTGACTGAGAAAGATAAATTATCACTTCTCACGGGTACAAACCCTAATAGAGGAATAAAATACTTTGCATTTCAAATCTGTTCATGTTGAAACAATTAAAATCATTTGCTTATACATCATAAGAGAGCAATATAAATCATTGAAAAAATTGTAAAAATGTTCCTTATGTATCATTCTCAATGCAATAACGATCAAATATCGCAAGTGAGCAAAGAGAGCGAAGAAGCTGGTTTTCATGAAGTAAAGACGTGAAAAGACTTTTTTCATGTCACAGAAGCTTTTACGTTATACCATAGTGCCAGAGAGATGATAGGTATTGAAAGAGGCAAATTCACAACACAATGAGATTACATGAGACTTACACTAGATTATATGGGACTTGTAGGGGTGCATGGGGGAGGCGCATTGTTGTGAGGTGTGGTAGGGTGGTTTAGTGTCGTTTTTTTTCCCGATGGTGTGATCTTATTAAAGAATGAGAGAAACAATAGCCTGAGGCAAAGCATAATTTTTCATGATGATAACATATTTATTTATAATGATAATTCACTGCGTTGTCACTTTCAGATAATTCTGAAACTTGTAAGATTTTTTCTTTTCAAGCTCTATTGCCGCGAATTAATCAAAAACATTTTCTTACATGTCACAAGCGGAGTTGGTGAGTGGATACAAAAATACTTAAGAAAGGAATAAAATGCTTCTTATGAATCTTTTCAAGTGCTAAGACTTATCGCTGTATTTTAAGCTTAAAACGCGTATGATGATTTAGCGTTCTTTTCATAAGCGTAAAGATGGTGGTGCATAATAGATTTTATATCATGCATTTTTATGTCTTTTATTTTTATAGCATTTATGGAGAAATCCTTATCGTTATATTTTTCATAAATGCTGTTGTGAAATGAGGGGGGTGTGCATTGAGGGATGTCTCTCGTCATAACTTTTTAAGGAAATTTAAGAAACAAGTCTTGTTTTAGCGCATGGATTTATGTGAGACTAGAGTCTTTACTTAAATTTAGAAACTATAAAATAATCTGTTTTATAAATTTTAAAAATGCATCTTTCATTTAGAGGGACAAAAATTATGCCGCATGGTGAACTAACAAATCCGGAAACAATTGGAATGTTGCATTTGTTTATGCAAGCGAGTTGGATCGTGAAAGGTGTTATGATTGGGTTGCTGCTCGCTTCCATCTGGAGTTGGGCAATTATTTTTGATAAAATTTTTACGTATCGGAGAATACGGCGTGAAATAAAGCAGTTTGAACGTACATTTTGGTCTGGCAAAGCGCTAGAAGATCTTTATGCATCATGCAAAAGTCAACGTACCAATAGTATATCCGCAGTTTTTATGGCAGCAATGGTTGAATGGAAAAAATCTCTTGAAAAAGGGACCCATACATCGAAAAGTTTGCAGAGCAGAATTGATAAGGCTATGGATTTGACGCTGGGACGTGAAAGTGAAAAAATAGAATCAAAATTAAGTTTTCTTGCGACACTGGGATCTGCGGGACCTTTTATCGGACTTTTTGGAACAGTTATTGGTATTATGGAGTCTTTTCTTTCTATTTCAGCTTCTCAAAATACATCACTTGCCATTGTCGCGCCAGGGATTGCAGAAGCGCTTTTGGCAACCGCTATTGGTTTGTTTGCAGCAATTCCAGCTGTTATTGCTTATAACAAGTTGACTCATGAAAGTGCGCGCATCATTGCACAAATAGAAAATTTTGCCGATGAATTTTCAACAATTGTATCGCGGCGTATTGATGAAACACGCACAGCACCTTCCTCTTTATAAAAAGGATCTTATCCCATGGGTTTTTCTGTTGCTTCTTCTTCTCGCAAAAATACACGTAGGCGGCATCATTCACGAAGCCAACTGATGAGTGAGATCAATGTCACTCCTTTTGTGGATGTTATGCTGGTCTTGTTGATTATTTTTATGGTCTCTGCCCCCCTTTTAGTGAACGGTGTTCCTCTAGATTTGCCTCGTAGTCAAGCGGGTCCCGTACGAGCTCAAAAAACACCTCTTACGGTTTCACTTGACGCGCAAGGGCGCTTTGCCATTAATCAAGATTACTATGAAACGTCACAGGCCCTGATTGCACACCTGAAAACTCTTCTGGAAGCAGATGCTACACAAAAAGATCAACGGGTTTTTGTGCGGGTTGCTAAAACTGTTGAATATCAGCAAGTATTAAAACTGCTGGCGGATATTCAAAAAGCGGGGTTTTCTCAAGTTGCGTTAGCAAGTTTAGCACAATAAATAATAAGTAATAAAATTGTGCATAACCGGTTGTTTTTAAGATGTTTTTAAAAGAGCATAGAGTGATTAAAAATGAAAAAATGTAAGGCATAAGTAAGGCATAAAGAATGAACAAAGACTCCTATCATAGTATGAAACGAGGCTTGGCTTTATCCCTTGTGGTCCATGTCATTTTTCTCAGTTGGGGAGCCGTTCAGTTTACAAACTCTGTCTCTTTACCACAACCGTTGGAAGCAATTCCCATCACTCTTGCTCCTTTGGTGGACGAGTTTTCCTCTCAACAAGGAGCCGTGAAGGCTCCTATCCGTGCAATCCCTGCCGTCAAACCAACTATGCAACCACAAGAGAAAGAAGATGCACGCCATATTGGAGAGGGACAAATAGATAGTCTTGCACCGTTTCAACCAGAGGAAAAGCTGCGTCCCGTTGAAACAGCATCGCCACCATCAAGCGAGAACACGTCAGAAACATTTGCACCAGAACTTACAAAACCAGAATTATTAGAAGCAAAAACAGAGGATGCGCCCAAGGCTGCACCTGAGATGCCTTTGGAGGCACCACCGGAGGATGCGCCCAAGGCTGCACCTGAGATGCCTTTGGAGGCACCACCGGAGGATGCGCCCAAGGCTGCACCTGAGATGCCTTTGGAGGCACTACCGGAGGATGCGCCCAAGGCTGCACCTGAGACGCCTTTGGAGGCACCGGAGGATGCCTCTAAGGTTGCGCTCAAGCCTGCGCAAAAAAATGAAGAAATGATATCGCCAAAAGAATTGGCTCCAACGGTCCCAAAAGTATCAGCAGAGCAGATTGTTCATCAAGCGCCCAAAATTGTACTTCCAGAAAAATCTCTTCTTCCACAGTTTAAACCAAAGTTTGACGGAGAATTTCCAAAGAAGAATGAGGCTGCATTGAATCAAAAGACGCCAAAGCTTAACAAGAAAAACCAAGAGAAACAGACCATTGAAGATATTTTAGCTCTGGAGGAAAATAATTTGCTCAATCGTGCGCGGTCACAAGGAGGGGGAGCAAAACGTTCTCATACACCAGAAGCTTTGGGTGCAAGAAAAAATATTAATGATACCACAAAAATGGCACAAACATTGGTCAATATTGCGGGGGGATGTATTCAACAGAAGCTTAAACTTGTGGCGCTTGGCGGCGATTTAAAAAATCGTCCGGTCGTGCGGTTGCGATTTTATTTAGACCGTGAAGGGATGGTTGTGGGCGATCCTATCATTGATCCCGTAAGCGGTCTTGAGAGTCAACAAGCTATTATGATAAGGCAGGTGTATGCTGCTGTCTTTTCATGCCAACCTTATGCAGATCTCCCACGTGATCAATATGATCTATGGGGGCAAGGTTTTGACTTTAATGTTGATCCCCTCCAAGAAATAAGATGATAAACGAGAAAAAAGCGCTTAACGAAAGGACACATTCCATGATGACTATAACGAGACATAAAGTTTTTGCTTGGTTTATTGTCACTTGTGGGGTGTGGCTTTCAAGTATTTCATCGGGTTATGCGCAATTGAAAGGAACTATTTCGAGCGCTGATTTTAATCCCATTCCCATTGCAATTACAGACTTTATTTCCAATGATTCGATTGGGTTGAAAATATCTGCTGTGGTGACAGCCGATCTCGAACGGTCGGGGCTGTTTTTACCGCTTGATAAAGCAAATTTTTTTGAAAACATTTCTAATCCTAATAAACAACCACATTTTGCTTCTTGGCAGAAAATAAAAGCGCAAGGTTTAGTTACTGGGCAAGTCATGAGAGAAATCGATGGACGTTTGAGGGTCGATTTTCGTTTATGGGATGTGTTTGGACAAAGACAATTGAAAGGACGGCGTTTTTATACTGCGACAGAACGTTGGCGGCGTGTGGCACATATGATCGCAGATGAGATCTATAGTGAAATGACAGGAGAAAGTGGTTATTTTGATACAAGGATTGTTTTTATCGATGAAACAGGTCCTCAAAATGCACGCATTAAACGTTTAGCAATGATGGATCAAGATGGAGCAAATTTGATTTATATGTCTGATGGAAGTGAATTGGTGCTTACACCGCGGTTTTCACCAAAAAGACAAGAATTGACCTATATGGCTTACGAGGACAATCAAGTACCTCATGTTTATCTCCAACAAATTGAAATGGGGCAAAGAGAGTTGATCGGAACGTTTAATAACATGACAATTGCTCCGCGTTTTTCTTCTGATGGACAAAAAGTTATCATGAGTTTGTTACAAAATGATGGGAGTGCCAATCTTTACACTATGGATTTACGAACCCGTACGATGACGCGACTTACAACAACTTCTGCTATTGATACTTCTGCTTCTTATTCACCGGATGGAAAACAAATTGTCTTTTCCTCAGATCGTAGTGGAAAGCCGCAAATCTATAAAATGAATGCGGATGGGAGTGATATTCAGCGTATTTCTTCAAACGATGGGAGTTATTCAACACCTATTTGGTCTCCACGGGGTGACTATATCGCCTTTACAAAACAATTAAGCGGACAATTTTCTATCGGTGTTATGCGCCCTGATGGACAAGGAGAACGAATTTTAACCACGGGGTTTCACAATGAAGGACCAACGTGGGCCCCCAATGGTCGTGTACTGATGTTCTTTCGCAAAAATCCCGGTATGGGACCAAAAATTTATACGATTGATATTACGGGTCGCAATGAACGTCAATTACCCACCCCCAATGATGCTTCAGATCCAGCATGGTCGCCTTTGCTCAATATACAGTAAAACAAAATGCTTAAAAACAGAAGATAGAAGGAATATAGTCTATACAGTCTCAAGTTTACACAATCTCAATAGTTTTTAATTATTTAAAAGAAGGAATTGATTATAGTGGGTATGGGGAGTTATGTAGATTTCATCTATCATCTATGGTTGTTGATCGATAATGGAATTTCCTTGGGGGAAAATGCTTAAAAAAATTCAAAACAAGACCTTGAAAAAATAGAGCCGAAAATTCTAAGATCTCTAGAGTTCAACTTTTTATTCAAAGTGTCGCTATATATATTTTTTTAAACTTCTTCTTCAATTTTGTTTGTGAAGAGTCCTCTTGTCAGGGGGGCTGTTGCTCTCTGATGTGTTTTATTCAAGTACGCGGTTGTTTTAGATCTGAATATTGATTGATTGGTAAGAGCAAAAGGACAGATTTTTAAGATAAATGACGTTATTTTAGAAATATACGATGCCATAAAGTCAAAAATTTATCCGCAACGGATTAGAGAGATGTACCGGCTTTTTGTACAATACTTTGCTAAACAATCAGCTCTGGCTTTCCATTTGCTTATTTTTATTCTGTGATGTTGTAAAAACACTGCTCTTTGAGGTGTGGGGATATAGGGCGTATAAACCTCCTTGATATATTCTAAGTGTTTTTAAGTGCGTGGCGAATATTTAGGGGAGTGCATGTTTGTTGAGCCTTAAGTTTCAAGTGAATTTTATGAGTGATTCGTCATAGGAATACGTTAGGAAAATCCCAATTGTTTAGAGGCTAGATCATTTTCATCACTTGAGGGTGGGGAGAGGAGGTTAATCTTAAAGAACAAAAAGATCAAATAGAGAGGGGATATAGGGATAATCTTTGGGGCATGTAAGAAAGGCGTGAGGCTACAGAGTTTTGTATGCTTTTCTTTTTGGGATTATGTTTTCTGAAATTAATTGCGGTTTTCTTGTTGCATCAATGGCTTACCCCGCTATTGACGCGGGGCTTTTATATGTGCGGATAAAGAGGAGGGGTGACAGATGCTTTTGAAGCCCTCATGCATGAAGAGAAGGCTTATGCAAATGATGGGAATTATACAGACAATTTTGCCAAAATCTCATCACTGACATCAAAATTTGCATAAACATTTTGCACATCATCATCTTCTTCTAATGTTGAAATTAGTCGTAAAACAGACAAAGCTTTTTCTTCATCTATTGGTGCAAGGGTGGTGGCTTTCCAAATCGTTTTAATCGATTCTGCTTCACCAAGTTTTGCTTCAAGTGTTTTGGAAACTTCACCAATATCTTCAAATGCGCAGGTAATATGATGTCCGGTTTCTTCTGATTGCACATCTTCGGCACCGGCTTCAATTGCTGCATCCATGATGTTATCGGCTGTTCCTGCTTCTGGCTTATAGACTATTTCACCAATCCGATTAAACATGAAACTGACCGATCCTGTTTCCCCTAAGGCTCCTCCTGATTTTGTGAAGGCGGCGCGCACATTTGAAGCGGTGCGGTTGCGGTTATCAGTTAAAGCTTCAACAATGACGGCAACGCCGCCTGGTCCATAGCCCTCATAGCGTACTTCATCATAATTTTCGACATCGGCGCCTGACGCTTTTTTAATTGCGCGTTCAATATTATCTTTCGGCATCGATTGTGCTTTGGCATTTTGAACAGCCAGCCTTAAACGTGGATTCATGGCTGGATCAGGAGCACCTTGTTTTGCTGCTACGGTGATTTCGCGTGCAAGCTTAGAAAATATTTTCGAGCGCATTGCATCTTGACGCCCTTTACGGTGCATAATATTTTTAAATTGTGAATGGCCTGCCATAGTTTTCCTTCCTATTTGAGGGCTTTCTTTCCAGTTGGATACTTCTTAGAATTTAAGGCGATAAAGCATGCATCCCACCAGAATAAATGTGCCACAGCATGAGGTGAAATAATCGAATAAACCCTTTATAAGAAAATTCATCTTAAAGGTAAAGACACCTTAGTTGAGGATCATTACAAGAGAGATCTCTTGTCGTTGAGCAAAAATAACGCTATAACAGAATGTAATCTCATAGCAAAATGGTTTATTCCATGCCGCGCTTTGTTTTAGGAGTGGTTGGAGAGACCTAAACATATAAAAAAGTTCCAGTGCTCTTGAGTGGGCGGTAACCTGCCTCATAGAAGAGGCGCAGAAGAGGATTTATAAAAATGGCAACGCAACTTTTGATGCCCAAAGCAACAGCTGTTTGGTTGGTTGATAATACAGCTCTTTCTTTTGATCAGATTGCAGAATTTTGTAAATTGCATGTCTTGGAAGTAAAAGCTATTGCCGATGGTGATGCGGCTTATGGTATTAAAGGTTTAGATCCGATTAGTTCTGGGCAATTGACGCGCAGTGAAATTGCACGGGTGGAGGCTGATCAAAACGCACGATTGAAAATTTCTCAATCTAGGGTGCATATTCCTGAAAAAAAACGTAAAGGGGCGCGCTATATCCCTCTTTCTCGACGCCAAGATCGTCCCAATGGTATCCTATGGTTGGTGACGAACCATCCCGAGTTGAAAGATGCACAAATTGCACGGTTGATTGGGACAACAAAAGCGACAATTGAACAAATCCGCCTTAGAACCCATTGGAATAGTGCAAATTTGGTTCCTCTTGATCCTGTAGGGCTTGGTTTGTGTTCGCAAATCGATTTAGATTTTGAGCTCCAGCGTGCGGCGAAAAATCGCCCTGTTGCTGCAGAAGAAGATAGGTCGTTGCTTCCCGCTTCTGTGACGGAAAACGCTGCTCTAGAGGAAAATGAGAGTGAAGAAAATCTGCATAAGACTTTTGACGCTGATAAAGTTTTTGCAAAGCTGAACGCGCTGCAAAAAAATCGTCAAGATCAAGATGATGCATAAAAAGCCATGACGCATAAGGGAAACATTTCTTATGGAAATGTTAGAGGAATGGCCAAAGAGAAGAAAAATTGGCAGAGACTCAAAAGTAAAAATGAGGACGAAAAAAAACAGAAAAAATTTCGTCTTCATTAGGAATTAACGGTTATTCTTAAAAATATTTTTAAGAATTGACCCTTCTTTACGAAATTCAAGGAGAAACGGACTATGCGCTCTACCAAAAAAACCATCTCTCATTCCTTAGCTATCCTCTTTCTTTTCTCACTATGCCTGGGTGGGTGTGGCAAAAAACATGTTGGTGCACTTAACGGTATGAATGGCGCTTATATGAATGATGCTGGTTTGAATCAGGTGTCACCAGGCTCAGGACAAGAATTTACGGTTAATGTGGGTGATCGCGTGTTTTTTGGTCTCGATTCTTCTTCACTTGATGCTGATGCTGAACGTATTTTAACGCGCCAAGCAGAATGGTTGCTTCATTATCCTTATTATTCTATTATGATCGAAGGTCATGCTGATGAGAGGGGAACACGTGAATATAACTTGGCACTTGGACAGCGCCGTGCTGTTGCTGTGCGAAACTATTTGGTGTCTCTTGGTGTGTCCGCACAACGGATTCAAACAATTTCTTACGGAAAAGAAAGACCTGTAGCAGTATGTGATGATATTTCCTGTTGGAATCAAAATCGACGTGCTGTGACAACGTTGAGTGACATGAATAATCATTAAAAAGAAGATTGTTTGTTTCAACTATTCAATAAGCTCTTAAGGGGAAAAAAGAATGTATCGTAAAATCAATTGGAAAACACTCTTTTATATGGGGGTTTTCATAGCTTGTTCTACTTCACTTGTTCAAAGTGCGGCACGAAAGGCTTCCGAATATCCTGCACATGATACGGATAAAGTTGATGCAGTTGATAAGGCAACTGATGACGTGAAGAAAGCACCTGATGCAGCCGATAAAGCAGCATCTGATGTGTTGGAAAAAGCCACTGACGCTGTTGATAAGGCTGTTGATGCTGTTAAAGAAGCGCCTGAAGCAGTCGATAAAGCAGCATCTGATGGGGCGGAAAAAGCCACTGACGCTGTTAATAAGGCTGTTGATGCTGTGAAAGAAGCGCCTGAAGCAGTCGATAAAGCAGCATCTGATGGGGCGGAAAAAGCCACTGACGCTGTTAATAAGGCTGTTGATGCTGTGAAAGAAGCGCCTGAAGCAGTCGATAAAGCAGCATCTGATGGGGCGGAAAAAGCCACTGACGCTGTTAATAAGGCTGTTGATGCTGTTAAAGAAGCGCCTGAAGCAGCCGATAAAGCAGCATCTGATGTGATAGAAAAAGCCACTGACGCTGTTGATAAGGCTGTTGATGCTGTGAAGGAAGCACCTGAAGCAGCTGATAAAGCAGCATCTGATGCAGCGGAAAAAGTCACTGACGCTGTTAATAAGGCTGTTGATGCAGTGAAGAAAGCGCCTGAAGCAGCCGATAAAGCAGCATCTGATGCGGCGGAAAAAGCCACTGACGCTGTTAATAAGGCTGTTGATGCTGTTAAAGAAGCGCCTGAAGCAGCCGATAAAGCAGCATCTAATGCGGCGGAAAAAGCCACTGACGCTGTTAATAAGGCTGTTGATGCAGTGAAGAAAGCGCCTGAAGCAGCCGATAAAGCAGCATCTGATGCGGCGGAAAAAGCCACTGACGCTGTTAATAAGGCTGTTGATGCTGTTAAAGAAGCGCCTGAAGTAGCCGATAAAGCAGCATCTGATGTGATAGAAAAAGCCACTGACGCTGTTGATAAGGCAACTGATGCAGTGAAGAAAGCACCTGAAGCAGCCGATAAAGCAGCATCTGATGCAGCGGAAAAAGCCACTGACGCTGTTAATAAGGCTGTTGATGCAGTGAAGAAAGCGCCTGAAGCAGCCGATAAAGCAGCATCTGATGTGATAGAAAAAGCCACTGACGCTGTTGATAAGGCAACTGATGCAGTGAAGAAAGCACCTGAAGCAGCTGATAAAGCAGCATCTAGCGCGGTGGAAAAAGCCACTGACGCTGTTAATAAGGCTGTTGATGCAGTGAAGAAAGCGCCTGAAGCAGCTGATAAAGCAGCATCTAGCGCGGCGGAAAAAGCCACTGACGCTGTTGATAAGGCTGTTGATGCTGTTAAAGAAGCGCCTGAAGCAGCCGATAAAGCAGCATCTGATGCGGTGAAAAAAGCCACTGACGCCGTTAATAAGGCTGTTGATGCAGTGAAGAAAGCACCTGAAGCAGCTGATAAAGCAGCATCTGATGTGGTGGAAAAAGCTACTAGTGTTGCAGAGCACCAAGGGATTATTTTAGAGAATCAACAGGCTTTATTTAAAGATTATGATTTAGATAAGCTTTTGCATAAGATACGAATGGTGCTTGAGCATAACAGTTTAAAAAATGTTAACAAGCAGTTTCACGAGCTTTTTGATACAGAAGCCTCTTCTGTTTATTCTTGTTCTTTTGAAAAGTCTGCTGTAGATGAAAAATCTCAGACTGTAAAGGAAGAGATGGAGCAGGACCATAGTACAGGTGACCAGACAAAGGTTGCTGCTGTGGAAGCTAAGGTGGAGAGCCATGACCATGAAAACAGTCAACCTTTTAACAAAGCGCATGAAGTAAGTGCTCCAATTGAAGCACATCAGAGTGACAATCTTTCTTCTTCTAAAGCTTTGTATAAGGAAGGGTATGATTTTATTCGTTCTGCTAACTATGTTGATGCTGAAAAAAGCTTTTGCGCTTTTCAAAATCGTTACAAAAAAGATTCTTTGAGTGATGATGCTTTATTTTGGTTGGCCGAATCTTTGTTGGGGCAAAAACGCTATCATGAAGCAGCACAAGTTTATCTTACCGCATGGTATGCAGATAAAAAGAAGCTCTATACCTCCGAGATTTTACTGAAATTAGCAAGAAGTATGGTCGCTCTTGAGCCAAATAAAGACGATTGTGCTCATTTTGTGAAAAAATCAAAACGTCAACAAACATTAGCATCTGTTTTTTGTAAACCTGCAAAATAAACAGCGAGGTCGTTTTCGGTGTGCGTTAGACTGGCAAGAAATCTCTTTAAAACATCGGATTTTATTCAATGTCAGAAGTTGATTCTTGCCGTCTCAGGGGGAAGTGATTCTTTGGCTTTGATGTTTTTGGTCAAAGAGCATTTGGAAACACTCGTATTTCCTCCAGAAATGATTGTTGTCACGGTTGATCATCAATTGCGTAAAGAATCGATGCGTGAGGCAGAAACTGTTGCGAAAATTTGTCGTGTCCATGATATTCAACATATCACTGTGCGATGGGAAGGCGAAAAGCCAAAGACGCATATTGCTTCCAGCGCGCGTGTTGCACGCTATGATCTCTTGGTTAAAGAAGCACAAAAACAAGGCGCATCACTTATTATGACGGGGCATACACTCAATGATCAGGTTGAAACCTATCAAATGCGGTATCAACGTCTCCAAAAGAATAGAGGTGCTTTATATAGTGAAGCTGTTGCCATGCGCGATGAGGTTTATGCCAGTGGTTTTGCTGGTATTTTGCGCGGTGAAGCCGAGGGTATACGTGATGAGGATCATACCAGAAAAACAAAAAAAAATATTGCCGAAAAAAACTATGGTCCCCTTTATGAGCGCGGTTTATCCTGTATTCCGCGTGAGGCGTTGTTGCATAGAAAAGTGCGTTTGATTCGGCCACTCCTTGGTGTAAAACGCCAAACATTACGGAATTATTTACGCTTACAAGGACAAACATGGATTGATGATCCAACCAATGAAGATCGCAATTTTGAACGTGTGCGCGTGCGTCAATCTCTTTCTCCACAAAAATTGGCTTATATTGCTCAAAAAATAAATGAAGCCGCATTGCAGCGTCGTCAACAAGCCAAAAATATTGCTGATTTGATCTTAGCGCTGGATATTACTGTCCAACATGGGCGTTGTTTCATAGCAAAGCCTGCGCTGTTTTTACAGAAACATTCCAGTTTTCCTTTTGTGGTGGGGCTCTTTGCTGTGCTGATGGGAGGGGGATTTTATTTGCTCCCCAATCAGAAATTAAGCATGCTTGTTCAAAAACTCTGTCTTGATTCTCCAGAAAAGCGGCGTTTTACTTATGCGGGCTCTGTTATTGAATATAACAAGCAGGGAATTTCTTTGTGGCGTGAAGGGCGAAATATGAAAGAGGCTATTGTTGAGCCAGATAAAACTTTTATATGGGATGGGCGCTATCATATCACAAATCATGGATATGAGGCTATAAAGGTTGGAGCCGCAAATTTAGAACAGCTGAAATTTTTATTAAAAAATAGCGATTTTGAGCTTGAAAAGCCTCATTTTCCCTCTTTACAATCGCTGCTGATGATCTCAAATCATAAAGGGTATGATATTCCAGAGTTGATTTCTCAAGCAGTTGTTCATAAACATGTTATCGTCAAGCGAATTATGGCACCTTTCGATTGGCTTTCCTCACGAGAAGATGCTGCCTTGGTGAATGTTGTGGAACCTTTTTTTAATATTGAGGTGAAAAGATAAAGGAAAATTACTCTAAAAGAAAATAAACAGCTTCTCATCCCTTGGCAAGGGGCTGACAAGGTTATATGTTAAGGGGAACTGTTTGAAATCTATATTTGATTAAGTGGGCTGAATATGAATTCCAATTACCGCTCTCTCCTTATTTGGGGAGTTATTGCATTGATTTTGATTGTGTCGTTTTCTCTCTTTAATGGAGATAGCCAACGTTCTGGTGGTGGAGAAGTCTCCTATTCTGAATTTTTGCAAAAAGTTGAGAATAATGAGTTGAAATCTGTGACCATTCAAGGTCAAAAATTAACAGGAAAAACCATTGAACATAGAGCTATTTCAACCTATGCTCCTCGCGATCCAGGTTTGATACAAAAATTGGAAAGCAAAAACGTTAATGTTAAAGCTATTCCTGAAAGCTCTGGAAATAGCATTTTCCTCAATCTCCTCTTTTCCTTGTTACCTGTTATTATTATCGTGGGGGCGTGGGTCTTTTTTATGCGGCAAATGCAAAATGGGTCACGCGGTGCAATGGGATTTGGGAAATCGAAAGCAAGATTGCTTAATGAAGCGCAAGGACGTATTACCTTTAAAGATGTTGCTGGCGTTGAAGAAGCAAAGCAAGATCTTCAAGAAATTGTTGAATTTTTACGCGAACCACAAAAATTTCAACGCTTAGGGGGGCGTATCCCACGCGGTGTTTTGCTTGTTGGTCCTCCAGGAACCGGTAAAACTTTGCTAGCACGTTCTGTGGCCGGTGAAGCCAATGTGCCATTCTTTACCATTTCAGGGTCTGATTTTGTTGAAATGTTTGTTGGTGTTGGGGCAAGCCGTGTGCGCGATATGTTCGAACAGGCTAAAAAAAATGCACCTTGTATTATCTTTATCGATGAAATCGATGCTGTTGGACGCCATCGGGGGGCTGGTCTTGGCGGTGGAAACGATGAACGTGAACAGACCTTAAACCAGTTGCTTGTCGAAATGGATGGGTTTGAGCCCAATGAAAGTATTATTCTTATTGCCGCAACAAACCGTCCCGATGTGCTTGATCCCGCTTTGTTAAGACCAGGGCGTTTCGACCGACAAGTTGTTGTGCCAAACCCTGATGTTTCTGGGCGTGAACAAATCTTGAAAGTGCATGTGCGCAACGTGCCTTTAGCGCCTAACGTTGATTTGAAAATTTTGGCAAGGGGAACACCAGGATTTTCCGGTGCAGACCTGATGAATCTGGTCAATGAAGCTGCTCTTATGGCTGCGAGCCGTAATAAAAGAGTTGTCACGATGCAAGAATTCGAAGATGCCAAAGATAAGGTGATGATGGGGGCGGAACGTCGTTCAACCGCTATGACACAAGAGGAAAAAGAACTCACTGCCTATCATGAAGCAGGACATGCTATTGTGGCTCTTAATGTGCCGGTTGCTGATCCTGTCCACAAAGCAACAATCGTTCCAAGGGGAAGAGCATTGGGAATGGTGATGCAATTGCCTGAAGGCGATCGCTATTCTATGAGTTATCGGTGGATGATTTCTCGTCTGGCCATTATGATGGGTGGACGTGTGGCTGAAGAATTAAAGTTTGGAAAGGAAAATATCACATCTGGTGCTTCTTCTGATATTGAACAAGCAACGAAATTAGCTCGCGCGATGATCACACGGTGGGGATTTTCTGATCTGCTTGGAAATGTAGCTTATGGCGATAACCAAGATGAAGTCTTTTTGGGTCATTCTGTTGCGCGAACACAAAATGTCTCTGAAGAAACAGCGCGCATGATTGATATGGAAGTGCGTAAGCTTATTGATGATGCCTATAAAAATGCGACAAACATTTTGAAAACAAAAAGAAAAGAATGGTTTGCTTTGGCACAAGGTTTGTTGGAATATGAGACTTTAACGGGAGCTGAAATTAACGAAGTTATTGCAGGAAAGCCTCCTTCACGCACACAGAAAGATGAGGGTGCTGCGCCACGGGGGTCTTCTGTTCCAAAAACTGGAAAAATGAAGACAGAGACAACAGTGGTAGATGAAAAAAGCGCTGAAGCAGCCCCTAAAACAGTGCTTCATAAAGCAGAGACAGATAAAGGCGAGGCAGGCAAAGCAGAGGCAGCTGTTGGGAAAAAAACAGCAAAATCCGGTAATGTTGAGCCTAAGGAGGCTCAGTCTAAAGAAGTGCAATCGGATGAGACTGAGAAAAAAGCGCAAAGCACAAAAGGCACCACAAAATCAGTCAACCGCTCTAAAAGTAATGCTGAAAAGAAGTCCAATACTGCGGGACATGATAAAGAAAAATAAGAATTATTTAATATCGCTTGAGTGACGATGTTTTAGGAAAACTTCTAATTTTTTTGAGAAAGGCGCAAGTTTTGTTTGCGCCTTTCTTGTAATATTTGCAAAAATATGGAAGCAAAAAATTAAGCAAAGCCGTTGTATTATGACGGCTTTAGCATGCTACAAGGCGAGGTGGACTGTTGCTTTTCTAATGTGGTAGGGTTGTGAGGTTAGGCGATAGATTTCCTTGCTGATTTTGTAGGGTATGAGGTTTGGTGCTGGGTTTCTTTACGGATTTAGCAAGTGTGTGAGATTATCCGTTGGTTGTATTAAAGGGGTGTATAGAGCATTTTGAGGAGATAATATTGCTTTTATGTGGAAGGGTGTAAACATAATTGCTTGAGAGTGGTTTAGATGTGTAGATGGTGAATAGGGGGCTTGATTGTTTAAATGCATGAAGGTTTAGATCAATGATCTGATTTTATACGGGGAGCGGGGGGACTATTGTACCAAGGGGGCTTGTTAGGGGTTTAAGGAAAAGCCAAGGGAAGAATTATATATTAAAGGAAAGAGGCATGGTGCAAAAATATTTTGGTACAGATGGAATTCGGGGGAAAGCCAATTCATTTCCTATGACACCCGATTTTGCCATGAAGGTGGGGATGGCTGTAGGGGTTTTATTTCGCTCACAACATCAATCTCATCGTGTGGTGATTGGCAAGGATACACGATTATCTGGTTATATGTTGGAAAACGCTTTGGTTTCAGGATTGACTGCTGCGGGGATGGAAGCTTTTTTATTGGGTCCAGTGCCAACCCCTGCTGTTGCAATGCTTTGCCGCTCTTTGCGAGCGGATCTTGGGGTGATGATTTCTGCTTCTCATAATCCGTTCTATGATAATGGAATTAAACTTTTTGGTCCTGATGGTTTTAAACTTTCAGATGATATGGAAGCCAAAATTGAACAATTGATCGATACAGATCTTTCAAAATCTTTAGCAAGTTCTGCCGAAATTGGTTATGCAAAACGGGTTGAGGGGGATATTTATCGTTATATTGAATATGCCAAACGAACTTTGCCGCGTGATGTTCGCTTAGATACTGTGCGTATTGTTGTGGATTGTGCCAATGGGGCTGCTTATAAAGCGGCTCCCCGTGCTTTATGGGAATTGGGGGCTGAGGTTTTTGCTATTCATGATGAACCCAATGGGACCAATATTAATCAAAAATGTGGATCAACCGATTTAAGCTCTTTAAAACGAAAAGTGCATGAAGTGCGTGCTGATGTGGGGATTGCTCTTGATGGAGATGGAGATCGTGTTCTCATTGTGGATGAAAAAGCACAAACGGTTGATGGAGATCAGTTGATTGCTGTAATTGCTGAAAATTGGCATAAAATGGGACGATTACGGTGCAATGGTGTTGTCACAACGATTATGTCAAATCTTGGACTAGAGCGTTTCTTGAATAGCAAAGGGTTGCACCTTGTAAGGACAAAAGTTGGAGATCGTTATGTTGTCGATGCCATGCGCCAAAAGGGATATAATGTTGGTGGTGAGGCTTCTGGCCATATCGTGCTTAGTGATTTTGGTACCACGGGTGATGGCTTGGTGGCTGCATTGCAGATTTTAGCTTGTATGAAGGAAAGTCAAAGCCCTATGAGCCAATTGTGTAAACGGTTTGAACCTGTACCGCAAATTTTAAAAAATGTAACGATTAAAAATAAAAATATCTTGAAAAAAAATCCCGTCAAAGCGGCCATTGATCAAGCAGAGAAGCGGTTGGGAAAAGAGGCACGGCTGGTGATCCGCGCTTCTGGAACGGAGCCGGTTATCCGCCTTATGGCTGAAGGCGATGCACGAGAAGTATTGGACACTGTCGTGACAGAGTTGATGGATATTATTATTCATCATGATGTACGCATGGGGACTGCACTTGAGGAATCTTGAATTTTTTGAGAAAATTATCAGATCATCTTTGAATAAAGGTCTGATTTTAATGCGGGATTTTGGCAATTACAAAAGGTATGATTATTAACTCTGTTAGTGATGTAATAACGGTAATGGATACTCTATCTACGAACAAATTAAATAAAAAAGGGAAAAGTCTAATTCTAATAACTACAATGCGTATAGATTTCTCTATAGTTCGTAAAATATGAAAAATATGCCTTTTTTTGATTTTCCTTTTTCTTTTACTTATTCGTAAACCGGTTATTAGTTTAACAGAGTTTGTAGGGGGTTATTAGTGTTATTCATTCTTTTTACTCGATATACAGCGGGTGCAGCGCCCCATGAACATCAAACAGCAATGGTCATTGTGGTTATATCATCTTGATGTTTCTAAGTGCCGCTGCCAATTGGAGATATGATACGCTCCTATTACGTTTAGCTCCTCCTAATTATGAACTTATACTTTTCCAATAATTAGTAGAATAATGAGAAAGAGATGAGAATGATCAATTTTTTTACGACAATTCTAATGTTTATAAAGTAAAAAAGCCATGTGATGTAAAAATAATGAACATTTTTGGATCTTGGAAGGGTACACTCTATATTCATTTACAATTTTAAGATTTAAACATAAAAGGATTGAAGCCTTCTATAATACTGGTACGACTGAAGGGATTAGAACCGCCCATGCTCAAAAATTAAAGCGTATTCTAAGTGCTCTTGAAGGAGATGTATCGCCAAAAGATTTGAGTTATCCATCCTTTTAATTACATCTGCTAAAGGGTGATTTCAAGGATTATTAGTCAATTACTGTAAATGGAAATTGTTGCGTAATATTTCGCTTTGATAGCATAGATGTGGAAATGGTTGATTATCTGGATTGTCATCAAAAAGCAGGTCTAAACAATGATGAAGAATCCTTCACATCTCGGTGAATTATTGCGAGAAGATGTGATCAAAGAGCTTGGTTTATCCGTTAATGAAGCAGCAGAGTAGCTTGGTATATCTCGTGTAGCACTTTCTAGAGTTTTAAATGGAAAAGCCGCTATGAGTGCTAATCTTGCTATTAGGCTTGAAATGTCTGGTGTAAGCACAGCACGTGCTTGGCTTGCTATGCAAACAAATTATGATCTATCAAAAAAAAATCCTTAACAACAGTCCCATGATCAAGATTGCATAAAAGAGTTTCAAATGGCAGTTAAGTTTTTGCAACAGAAACGTATACAAGAGCTAAATCATGCGTATGAGCGTACAAGGTCAAAAGATGTAACGCGGGTAAGACAAGGAATAAAATCTTGTTTCTATAGTCTGTTTGGCTATAATAAATATAAGCAAAGGAGGGTTTTAATATATTGAGTGAAGAGGAAATTAAGCTGCGTCGCCTCTATGCTGAAAATGCATTGGCAAGCCAACGTTTAGAGGGATTAGAGCCAGATCCAAAAGTCGTTGAGCAAATGGAACGTGTTATTATTGGAGAGTTTGAAACAAGTGATATCCTCAAAGATTATATGGAGAGGGTAAAACGTGGAGAAGTATAAGGGGAGCGGTGATCCTCATACTGATCCTGAAACTGGTGTGATGTATAATCGGTTTGGTATTAAAGACAAAGCCACGCTACAACGTGTAGAATCTACGATTTCTTATGTGAAATCTTTCGAATTTGTACATACTCCTATTGGTGGTAAGTTTGATCTGGATTACATGAAAGAGATTCATAGAAGACTGTTTGGCGACATATATGAATGGGCGGGACAAGTTCGTTTAGTGGATATTGCCAAAGGCAATAGTATGTTTGCTAGTTATAATCAGATTGAAAGTTATGCACCGAAGATTACAAAAAAGCTTGCAAAAGAACAGTATCTGCGTGGTCTTGGCGCTTATGACTTTAGCCAAAGGGCTGGGTATTACATGGGCGAATTGAATGCGTTGCATCCGTTTCGAGAGGGGAATGGGCGTACTCAGCGTGAATTTATGGTGCAACTGGCTCGTGAAGCTGGTTATCATATCAACTGGAAGGGTATTGAGCGACAAGAAATGACACGTGCGTCAATTGAAGCACATTTTGGTAATTCAGAATATCTATCTGCACTCATCTATAAGAACCTTATCAAGTTTACAGAAAATAAAAGGGATGATGTTTCTCAAGGTATTGGCAAAAATATTGCTTTTGGCGTTTATCTTAATAAAGAGTGCTTGGAACAACAAAAAGAGAAGATTGAAACTCCTTGGGATAGAGAAAAGACAAGTTTTGCTAAACGTCAAAAAGAAGAACTTGAACAATTACAAAATGATTTGAATGTTGTTGCAAAAGCAACAGAACGAGAGCCATACCTTGCTGCTTATATAGATAATTCTAATCTAGAACAGAAGGTGCTAAGCGCTCTTAGAAATAAAAAATCTTACATTGATGTGTTTAAGGAGTTAAACAGTCATTTAGCATCTATTTATAGAGATCCACAAGAGGCTGCGTTTAGGATTGAGCAAACGATTTTAGCAGGTAAAGGCGATAAACTTCCTGATATTTTGGATAGGGCACCTGATAGAGCGGGCGAACTGCGTGGATCAGATCGTTTTATCGATAAATTGAAGGCTACAGGAAAAGAACGAAAAGAAGCGCTTTATCATGTTCCTCTTGCTATTTCTTCTATTAAACTGCTTCAATCCTTTTATGAGAATTCTTATGAGACACATATGGATAGTGTTACACGGGAGCGTGAGCGATTGAAAGTTGAGGTTCCGTCACTTTCACAAGAAGCAGTGACTTTTATGAAAAATGTTGAAGCTGGTTGTGATAGTTATTCAAAGATACCAGAGCAGGTTAATCAAGAGTTTTTAAAGCTACAAAGTGTTTTAGATAAACGTTTTGGACATGATGCCATTCATAAATATGGTTTTGATTTATCAAAAGCAATCCCCAAAGAACAGTCTTATAATAAAGAACGCATAAAAGAGTTTCAAATGGCAGTTAAGTTTTTGCAACAGAGACAACAGGAGAAAATCAACGCAATAGCGCGTGCAAGATCAATAGATATGATACGGTAAGGGCAAGGATAAAGCCTTATGCTGTATAAGCCCTATTAAGCCATACGGTAAAAGAGAGGTAATCAAAGGAGGTGTTTAATATGGGTGTGACAAAAGATGTTGTATGTGCCTGCATAGATAGGGCGTTAAAAAAAATCCGGTGAAATATTAGCAAGTTTAGGACTTACGGTGTCTGATTTCATCCGTATTGCTTTGACAAAAGTTGTTGATGAAAGAGGATTGCCGTTTGATATGTCTATTCTTCATGAGAAAACGCTTAAAACTTTCGAGAAAAGTAACAAGGGTTAAGAGAAGTAACAAGGGTTAAGAGATATAGCTGAAGATAGGTAAGATTTGTTTTGTCATTTGGATATTTGATATTTCTGATCATTCACTTCAAATTAGCTTTTCATTTACAGCGTTATCGTTATGGGTGTTTCCGTATATTGAATGATGTATGCAAACCGTGATTGAAATGGCAGCTTATTGAACTTCTGTGAAAGAAGAAGGCATATCGCCTGAATAATTATTTGATATTGTTTCTTTTATTGCTACTCATTCAGATGCTGGTGGTCTTATGCAAGGTATGAGAGAAAGCCAAGGAAAGTTAGGTTTAAAAGCATAAGAGTAAAAGTGGGGGATATAAAGTTATACCCTTTTTTGGTGGTTAAAATATTCCGGTGTTGATCGAAGATATTTACAGTCAATCATCTTGAGGTAATTTGACAAAATCAGAGAGGAATGCGTTGAAGAAAATTTTTATATTGCGCCTTGATGAATATCGAAAAGAATAATAATGGATAAGGCACATAAAGCAGGACCTCGTATATTAAAAGGTGTTTGTGAAGCTTTTGTCTGAAGCTAAAGGTGAAGCGGATACTAAATTTGGTATTTATATTCCTGCAAATGTTGATGTCAAAAAAAATCAGAAAAAATATAGGGTTATAGATATCATTTTCGGCACGTTTTGGTTTTCCTGTGGGGCGCATTCGTGATTGGGAATGGGGATGATATTTTTACTTCTTTTTGCTTTCAATTCATTGAAAATGAACTTGAAGCTATGGTGGTAATTTAGCACGCGATGATATCCGCGGCTTATAATCGTGTTTTTAAGAAAGCTCTATTGGTATAGTTTTTGCTTATAAAAAAGGGTGTGAGGGGTAGCGTTTTTTTTTAAAAAGCATCACGGCGTTTGAAAGGGTCGTAATAGATTTCTGTTACACGAAATTTTCCTTCGAGGCGTTTGCATTGGATGATGACATCAATCATCGAGATTAATAAGCCGCGGATATCATCGCGTGCTAAATTACCACCACCGTCACTTTCTTTGACTAAAAGGGTCATTTNTACACAAGAGCTAAAAAATGTGATAGCGCAAACAAAGTCAAAAGATGTTTCGCGATAAAGAAATTTAGAACATTAGAAACTTGTTATTATAACTAATTCTATCCACACATAAGAAAGTAACTAAAGGAGTTTTACTATGAGTGTAGCCGTAGATTCAAAAGATGTTGTTCGAGCAAATATAGATAAGAAGTTGAAAAAAGAAGCCGGTGAAATATTAGCAAGTTTAGGACTTACGGTGTCTGATTTCATACGAATTTCTTTAGCTAAAGTTGTTGATGAAAGAGGATTGCCGTTTGATATGTCTGTTTCTAATGCGGAAACGCTTAAAACTTTTGAAAAGAGTAAAAAAGGATAAGATGTATATTTCGCGAAAGATATGAATGATTTATTTAAGTGATTTCGACAGTTTTTAAAAAGCATCACGGCGCTTGAAAGGGTCGTAATAAATTTCTGTTACACGAAATTTTCCTTCAAGGCGTTTGCATTGGATGATGACATCTATCATCGAGATTAATAAGCCGCGGATATCATCGCGTGCTAAATTACCACCACCGTCACTTTCTTTGACTAAAAGGGTCATTTGCTCAAAGGCTGCAAGNACCACCGTCACTTTCTTTGACTAAAAGGGTCATTTGTTCAAAGGCTGCAAGGGCTGTTGAGGCGTGGACGGTGGTAATGGAGCCGGGGTGACCAGAGTTGACATTACGGATATAGTAAAAGGCTGTACCATCACGCAGCTCTTGTAGAAGGATTCTGTCGGGGCGCATGCGTAAGCCTNCTCAAAGGCTGCAAGTGCTGTTGAGGCGTGGACGGTGGTAATGGAGCCGGGGTGACCAGAATTGACATTACGGATGTAGTAAAAGGCTGTACCATCACGCAGCTCTTGTAGAAGGATTCTGTCGGGGCGCATGCGTAAGCCAGATTCAAGCAGTTCTTTTGCGCCTGCTTTTGCTAAGCCTTGGTTATCTTTTTAATAAAAAAGTTGGACTTTGTTGGCGTGCGGAACGACAAGTTCTGGCGTGTCTTCAATGGTGAGAATTCGTTCATAGTCAGGGATTTTTGCAATCAAAGCTTTGGAGAGGGTTGTTTTACCAGAACCGGTTTTGCCCGATATTAAGATATTTTGTTGTGTAATAACGGCTCTTTCTAAAAAGTTGCAAAAGTCTTTGGCGATAAAGAGATCTGTTAGCTCTTTGTCTGTATCAGAGAGTTCGGATAACCGTTCTGTCATTTGTTGCGTGGGTGTGAAACTGGTGTTTTGGGCGACAGAAAACAGATTGTTTTCATGTAAACTTTCAAGAGAAAAAGTGCGTGATGAAGGTTTACGAATGGTCATGCTAATGGTATTGGCTGCAACTGCTGGAGGCATAACAATTTGTATGCGTTCGTTGTTTGGCAGTGTTGCGGAGAGAACGGGGTTTTCTACACTGATTTTTTGTGTTGTGTAGGCAGCAACAACTTTCGCAATCCCTTCTAGTTCGCTGTAGGTTAGTTCTTTTAAGATGTGGGTTTGCCAACCATTGGGACCCTCAACAATCACTTCGCCAGGGCGATTGACAACAATTTCAAATAAATTTTCATCATTGAGGAAGTCATCTAAGATCTTTAATTTTGTTAAAACGATGGAAGCTCGTTCTGCATTTTTTGCTGATGGCATAATGTGACTTTATTGGCTTAATGAAAAAAGGAATAGCCGGGAGTAGAGCGGTTTCTTTTGCTCTTTACGACTAGTTTATAGACAGATGAAAAATCGAGATCTCTTGCTACAAAGATGTTGACGAGTTCGCCTTGAAATTTTTCTAGGGTAGGGGGGATGTTGATTTGATTTTCAAGGGCAACGGTGGCTGTATCTTTTCCGATATTGCTTGCTTCAGAGCTGTTGAAACCACCACTTGAGTTAGAATTGCCTTTCTTTTTATTGGTTAGGTTTGTTGTAACGCTATCAACAACGGTGAGTAATAATGCTGAACTGAAGCGTTCCCACCAATGGGTGTTGACGTTGCCGTCAAAACCAGCTCTGCCTAAACTGTCAGTTGCAGGAGATGCAAGATTGATGATGACACCGGTGGGGGTTTTTGCTCTTGTCCAGAGCACAAAGAGGCGAGATTGACCCTTTTTAAGCCCTCC
>NZ_JBHIOP010000032.1:0-3739 GCF_042195625.1 Bartonella sp. AP9QHHD
CTTTGAAAAGCCCTGTTGGTGCTTGCGTTTCTACTGTTTGATAATTGGAGGAAACATAAGCCCCTTTTGCCCATAAGCCTGCTTCTGCTGCACGCCGGTGTGCGAGACCTTCAAGACGCTTCCCGCCTGCTTTGGTCCATTTCTGTAGCTCGGCAGGGACAGCTTCATATTCACCTTGATTGAGCTTTTTTAACAGTGTCGAGTTACAAAAGGCTGTTGTTCCTACATTATAGCAAAAGGAGACTAAAGCCGCGAATTGTTCATCGGTTAAAGAAACTTGAACGGCTTGTTCAACGGCATTTTCAAATTGTCTTAAGTCTTGGCAAAGAAGTTCTTCTGCGTGTTTTTCAGTGATTGCCATACCTTTATGAACAAAAGGTTTTCCAGCATTGTTTGTATGTCCATAACCGATTGTCCACACCCCAATGGCATCTTTATAGGCATTCAAACGCAAGCCTTCCCATTGTTTAATCAGTGCTAGCCCTTCTGGTGATATTGTTCTCATATGCTTCTCCATAAAAAAGCCCCACACAAGGCGGGGCTGAGTGAAAATCTAAAAATAAATTTCTTTCGCTCTTGACAAATATTCGTTTATAAACGAATATACATTATGTTTGAAATACGTCACTACCTTACCTCTGATGGCAAAGACTTGATAGCTGATTGGCTGCGAAAGCTCCGTGATGTGCAGGCTAAAACTGCAATTATTCGCCGTCTTAATCGTTTAGAGCAAGGAAATTTTGGCGATTTCAAGCCGCTTCGTGATGGTGTCTATGAACTGCGTATGAATATTGGTCCTGGTTACCGAATTTATTATGCTCAGTCTGGAAAGACTGTATTATTGTTATTATGCGGTGGTACCAAAAAAACACAAGACACCGATATCACTCGTGCATGTGCTTGTTGGTACGATTGGCAAAACCGTGAAGATTAAAGGAGTGTAAAAATGAAAGACCGTAGCCATGATGATGCAATGGCAGAAATATTCCATGATGACCCTGAGTTGGCAGCAGCGACCCTTGATGCAATCCTAGCAGATGGTGACCAGGGGGAACTGCTTGTAACACTTCGTCAAATGGCAAAAGCCTATGGTGGTGTTCAAGCTGTAGCTAAAGCAGCCAAACTGAATCCTACACAACTTTATCGTACACTTTCAGAAAAAGGTAATCCAGAGTTCCGTAGCCTAAATGCTTTACTACGTACCATGGGGCTTCGCTTAGCTGTACAACCTCTTGAACGACCCGTTCCACACATTTGATCTGTATTAACCACCTCCCCATTTTGAGAACGGGGAGGGGCATATTTTTTACTTAAGCAACCTTTTTAATGGGGCTCTCTAAATCTGGTTCGTAAGTTCGCAACAAAGAATCCATGCTATGTGGCAGTTCTGAAGCTCCAAAATCTGTCAAAATTGCCAAGATTTTTGTAATATTGGGCACGTCATTTTGAAGTTTTAAAACTAGAACCTTTTCTATTGCATTCATAGTTTGAACCAGAGCACTACAATCTTTGTCGCTCACATTTTCATCATTAGAAAATTGAGATAATGCTATCCATAAATCGCATAAGAAGTTGGTATCTATCTTCATTGTACACCTCCATGGATTTGTTCTCTCAAACATGCCAATCCTCTAGATGTGATTTTCGTTGAAGGGAGCACCTTTTCTGTACCATCCGGTCTTTGAATGGTGATAGCAGGGCAGTCCATGAATCCTTTCTTGATCTTGTCCTGATAAGGTAACAGAGGCGCCCCTGGAGCCCGACGATAGACCCAATCATGTTTACGCAAGTAATCCGTTAAATCTTTTGGTCGTACTTCAAGCATTTTTGCTGCTTCTATCAAACCGAACAACCCATCAGAACGTTTTAAGCCTTCCAAAGCCTCTGCTTTTGGTGCTAATTCAGCAATAACATGATCTTTCTGCTCTATTTGATTTTGTAAGTGATTCAAGACACCAAGCAATGCCTCCGGTTTGGAGTAGTCAACTTGTGGTGTGGCTACCTGTTTTTCCAATTCTTGCCAACGGTCAATGATTTTAGCTCGTAAGGCAGTACTGTAACCAGAAACAAGAATTAAACATTCGCGCTTAGGTAAGTTATAACAAGGGCGGCTTTCACCTTTTGCATCAACGTAAGTACCGATAAAATCAACCAATCCAAATTTGGAGCCGTTAAGTTCTTCAAGCATCTTCTTGATATCACGCATAATATGTGCGTGCTGCTTTTTACACAAATCAGCAATTTCACGACTAGACATAGTTTGATGGATAGCACTATTAGCAGTGTTTCCTTTAATTTTTATAAGAGTGTTCATTATGAACTCCTGTGTAATTAGACGTTTTTGATTGACACTCAATAAAAGAGTGCCGGGTGCTCAAAAACACGGTACACAGTCCGTCGTTATGCTTTTCCCAAAAGGGTATTGTATAGCATAACCACACCCGACAATGTCATTATACGCATGTAGCATATAACAAGTCAAAGTCTTTAATGCGCGGAAAAGAGATTGGTTCGGCAATCCACCCGCTGTGTATTTAAGGTGTTTTTGAGGCACCTGATTCGATTATTCACATTGTCGCCACAATGTCAAGTGGCAATGTAATGTTTTTATAAAAGTAATCTGTTAAATCTTTTGGTCGTACTTCAAGCATTTTTGCTGCTTCTATCAAACCGAACAACCCATCAGAACGTTTTAAGCCTTCCAAAGCCTCTGCTTTTGGTGCTAATTCAGCAATAACATGATCTTTCTGCTCAATTTGACTTTGTAAGTGATTCAAAACACCAAGTAATGCTTCGGGTTTGGAGTAGTCAATTTTTGGTGTTGCTACTTGCTTCAAAAGCCGTTCACATTTGATAAAGTATTGACGTGCTTCATGCCCTTTATCATTACGTTCGATCATGGAAAGGTGTTTAGCCATGTCTAAGGTAATGTGGTATTCTTTTACCTTTCCACCGTTTACTAAATTTTTAGTAAGCGTTATAAAGTTTATATTTTCCTGAAACTTACATTCTTTAATGCGATTTTTAATCCAATCATTAAAGCGGGCTTTTATCTCTAAAAACGCATGTAAATCACGCGCATTAACAGTTTGAACAGTTTCTTGATCAATAACCTGTTCTGATATTTCTATAAGATTGTTCATTATGAACTCCTATTGGTTAGATGTTTGTTAATGACGCTCTAAATAGAGTGCCGGGTGCTAACAAACACGGCCAATAGTCCGTCGTCACACTTTCCCCGTTAGGGTATTGTATAGTGTAACCACACCCGACAACATTATTATATGCACGTAGCATACAATGAGTCAAAGTCTTTAATGTGCGGAGAAAAGATTGTATCGGCAATCTATCCGCTATTGGTTTAAGGTGTTCGTTAGGCACCTGATTCGATTATTCATATTGTCGCTACATTGTCAAGTGGCTTCTGATAATTTTTTGCATTTTTGCTAATTTGGCTTATCTATCCTCTTCATCCATATGGATGACGCCTTCACCTTCGTCGCATGCGTCTGGTGGGGCGTTTGGGTCGAGGGTATCGTCCTTGTCTGGTGTGGTGTTTGCAACGTTTCCAGCCGCATCTTCTTGCGCTTTATCAAAAAGTTCGCACTCTATTTTTGTGGTGTAACCACCCGTTTTATCAAGTTTGTGCTTAACGCTCTTGATGCGCCATTCTGCTGGAATATAGGGGCGGAAAGGGGGCTTTTGAACAAGCTTTGCTTCTGCTTGCACAAAGGGATCA
>NZ_JBHIOP010000033.1:0-5787 GCF_042195625.1 Bartonella sp. AP9QHHD
AACACAATCATTAAACCAAGTGGAAAAATCTTGTTTCAAATGTAAGTACCTATGCATTACATGGGCATTGACCATTTGGACGTAACCGATTTTGTTGTCTACCTCGTTTTCAGGCGTGAGATATCCTTCACTATGAATATGAGTATCATGTGTGGTCATAAGTTTACTCTAATCAATTATTGATGGGAAAAAGGGAGGCGCTTTTAAAAGCGCCCTTTAGAATTTTTAAAGCACATCACAAGGACGCAAACGGTGTTGTTGTTCATAAGTACCGTAAATCTCATCATTATATTTTTCGTCTGCGATCTCGTCTAAAAGTTCTTGGTAAGCATCACTTTCGAGTACAAAGTCATGAACTTTACTCTCCTCGTGGAGATGTTCGATATTTTCTTTTACATATGCTTCTGCAATTTCTTCAGAGATATCTTCACAATTATTCTCAGAAGGATTGATGCGAAAGATTTGGATTGCATCATCTGCCTCGTCAATAATTTTTAGAACTTGGCTTTCATCCAGTGGTCCCGACCGACCAATGTTTTGATCATCATCATAGACAACTAATAAGATTTCATCAGAATTTATAAGAATTGGCTTATCCATAATTTTTCCTCCCTAACGCCTCTTGGCGATTGTTTGTGCGTGGTTTGTATAATTACTTATACGTAAATGTATAAATACAAGCAAGCAAAAAAATCGCATATATTTCATTTTTTTTGCATTTTCACTTAAATGCCATCTTCACAAGCAATAGAATCAAAAACTTTATTGGGATTATTTCATAAGTAGACGATAGGATTTGCGCGGTAATATTGCAACTATTTCTCCAACCCATTTTATCTTTGCATTTTTAATTGGTAGCGCATTCCATGATTTGAGTACAATGCCCTCTGAAGAGCGAGTAATTTGTTTGATAAAACGCCTATTATCTTCTGTTAGAACGACAACTTCATCACCGTAATAATCGCTCATTGGCTTTGTTTGCAGATGTTTAACTACGATTAAATCACCATCTTTATACACGGGATACATGGAATCTCCACGAACCATGAATCCTATTGTTTCAAAAGGCAAATCAAATGGTATTTCGATTGTTTCAAGCCCATCTTCTGGGATTTGCTCAACATCGGTATCAATCTCTAATCCTGCTCCTACATACCCCATAACAGGAACAACTGTAGTAATTTGATTATAACCTTTTAAGCTTTTATAAAGTTCTAAAATTGCGTCTCTGTGTGAACCTCTGGGATCTGATTCACTTCCTAACCATCTTGACACGGTCGCTTGGGTTACATTTAATCTATCGGCAAGATCTTTTTGATTAAGACCAAACTCAGATTGCAATACTTGCAATGTCGCAATGATATTTTTCGTCATAATTAGTTACTTATGATTTTAAAATTAAAAAAATCTATTGTTTTTTTTAATTAACTCTATACAATTGCGTATATGGTTAAAATTAAGGAGCTTAACTCAAATGGACACAGAGGAAAAATTAAAGATTAAATCTATCCGAAAGTGTTTATCGCTAACACAAAAGGAATTAGCAGATATTTTAGGTGTTAAGCAAGCTTCTGTTTGTCGTTGGGAACAAGGCAAAGGACTATCTTTAAATAGTTATTTAAAGCTGCAAAAGTTGAATGATAGTTCTAGCTCTAGTTCTGCTTTTATTGCTGCTTCTACAGAAAAGAATGAACATCAACAGCACCATTCACACTCTTAAAGAAGAAAGATCATGAGAAACGGAATATTGAAGAAACTCTACACACGGATTTGTAGATTAATAGGTTGTAATACGAAAATTGAGAATGGAGGTAAGTTTGTGAAAGAATTTATACAAATACCGGATCGTGATTGTAGCATAGAAGATCTTATAAAACGACATAGAACTCATACAAAAATTCTTGCAAAACAAGAAGAATGGCATAAGTCACAATTTGATAGTTGGATGAGATGGCATGAAGCAACTCTTGCAGAGCGAGATAAGTCAATTGAACAACAGCAAGTAGTACTTGAAAACCTATCCTCTTTAATTAAGCAAAAAAATGAAACGCTATACAGCCAAAGGCTAAAGTTAGCTTCACAGATGAAAGTTATTGATGAATTAAACAATAAAATCACTGAGTTAATCAACAAAAAAGAAGAACCGAGATTGATCGATTTTATTTTTGCAGGAGAAGTTTTTTAACTTGCGTCATTTGAGCCAAAAATGAGGATTGTTAATTAACAATGAATCATTGCGAGGTTCCTTTTTCAAAAACATTTTTGCAAGACAGGCAATCACAACGCGCCCTGTCACAACAGCAGCATTTAGACTCTTAAAAAGAAAGATCAGAGATGATAGATGTCCCACATATCACTATAAGCAAGGTCAAGTTGATTAATCTTGTTAATAAGATTGGACGTGAAGACATATATTATGGTGTTCGCTCGCCTAATCAGACATGTGAAAGTTGCATAGATCCCTCATCAACAGGTTATCTTATCTATATACTGCAAAATATTTTTGCGCGTGATGATAGAAATTATTTTCCGTTATTGCCATACGATGATTTTAATCAGTGGTTTTCATCTGCCTTTACGCAAGCTTTTACAACTTGGTTTGATAATTATTTTTCTCAAGATTTGTCATCTTTTCATCGCCTAAATGAGCTACTTTTGTTTACAGCTTTAGTCGAAAGTAATCTTGGCTTCTTAAGGGATGACCTCATCAAAAAAAGAGAAGAAGAAATCAAATTAATAAATGATGCGTGTAGTGTGCGTCTGAATTGAGTTAATCCACTTTTTTAAAGTCTATGAGGCTGGTTTGTGTTGTTACAGTCATTTTTGTTTCTGGTTGCAGTGGGGATGTATGGGTAATGATTAAAGTAACTTGGTCTTTTATATCTTCTTCACGTGCTGCTACAAAAATAAGGATTTTTGAAGGTTTGCCTTCTGAGGGAGCTATAGAAATATTAACATCGATTTCTTGTCCCGTTCGAAAATCCTTTGCTTTATCACAGAAGCCAGGGAATACTCGCGATTCTGCAACCGCCTCAGGATTAACATATGGTGATTGTATTTGCCAAGTTTTTTGCCTAGGTTTGTATATGATGCCATATCCAAGAATAAAGCGAGAACTATCTTTTAGCTTTATATTTAAAATATGGACGACAGTTTGTGCATTATTTTCTACCTTTAAGAAAAGAAGCGTCCACTTGTCCTTTGTTGGAAGATGCGGTCCAGTTGCATATATGGAAAGTGGCGGTCCTAAATCCTGTACTCTTTTGTTATCTAACAAAATTTTAATATGTTCTTCTGACCATTTGGCAAGATCTTTTGTCGATATTGCTTGCTCTTTAAGAACTATCGTCTGTTCTTGGCTTTCTGCAAATTGCTTGCTTATCCATTCTCTATCTTCTTCTCGTTTTTTTGCAGCTGTTTCTAAATCATCTTTGCGGATTTNTGATCCGATAAATGACAGGAAACCCGTAAGAAATATCTTTATCCATTCTTGCATCTTTCCCCTCCCCACTTTTTTAGAATCGTTGGGAGGATACTTTTTCATAAACATTTTTTCAAGACAGGCAATCACAACACGCTCTGTCATAGCAAACATATAAATACGTAGAGCCTTAAGGGGGGATTATGATCACTAACGCACAAACCATTTTATGTCTTGATCTAGGGACCAAGACAGGCTGGGCAATATGTGCAAAAGGGCATACGCCTAAAGACGACAACGAAGCAGATGCTTTAGCAATTTTATATTTAATGAAAGAAGGGGAAACCACTAATGTCAAATAAAAACCAATGGATAAAAATTAATGTAGAAAAATGGCTTCTTGATCTCGCTGATTTACCTCCTACTGAAGGCAATATTTACATGAGGTTGCGATTAAAAATGTTACACACTGGGAAGCCTCTTACAAACAATTTACGAGCCTTGTCCTCATTAGCTCGCTGTTCAATTGACGAGCTTGATGATGCGCTAGATCTCTTAGCTGAAACTGGACACATCTTTCTTTTTGACGACAACCACATCTGGAGTCCAGATGTTGAAGAAGAGCTGAAGAACAACAATCAACAATCAGAAATCGCATGGCATAAGCACAGGGAGGACAAAGAGAATGTCCAGTAAATTACCGTGGACGAGGCTTTTTGCAGATAGGTGGGCAGTAGTTGTCGATTATTTACCTCCTGTAGAAGGTAATATCTATATGAGATTGCGGTTTCGCATGCTTCGTACTGGTGAACCTCTTTTTTGTAACATTAAAGTTTTGTCTCATTACACTGGTTATTCAGTAAAGAAATTTGAGACAGCTTTGAATGTTTTGCTAGAAGAAGGATATATTATTCGTTTAGCAGATGGTCGTTTATGGAATCTCGATGTTGAAGAAGAATTAAAAAATTGCAATGAGAATTTAAATAAACTTTCAGAGAAAGCTATAAAAGCTGCGAATACTAAGAGAAAAAAACATAAAGATGACTCATCAAAAGACCATGATGATGTCATGATGATGTCATCACGAGGTCATGATGACATCATGATGAAACACATTAACATAAACAATAACATATATAATAAAAAAACTAATACTATCGTATTAGCAAAAAAAGAAATTGGTTCTGAAAGTTTAGAAACAAACGATTTGGTTGACGAGCCAACAGAGGTTGCTGCTGTTGAGACCACATTAGAGCAAATCACAACGGGTGTAGACAACCAACCTCCCATTCACGAGCAAGAGAACATTTCCCAAAAAGCAAAACGAGCGAAAGCTAATCGCGGTTGTCGACTGCCAGATGATTTCAAACCTAATTTGCAATACGCAATCGATAAAGGCTTAACCCATGATGAGGCGCTGTTAGAAGTCGAACGGTTCAGAAATTACTGGATAGCAAATCCAAGTAAAAATGCAAACAAACGGGATTGGCCGGCGACATGGCGAAACTGGATTATACATCCAGAGTACGGAGCGCTATCCAAGAAACAAACACAAACACTTAGAGGTTATCATGGAAAATTCACTCAGAAAACTTTCACAGAACAGCTTGCAGAAGGCTTCAACGAACTCAGAGATCATCTCTCATCTGGAGAAGATTATGGAAATGATCAGTCCGGGGTATCCATTGACGCTGAAAGCTGGGAATACATTGACGAAACAGGAGGAAGCACAAACCTTAGATGCTTGCAATCGTCTACAAGCGTTGCTCTCTGTGAAAGCTTCAGTTAAGCAAATTGAGCAAGCTTCTTTCCTACTCTCAAGCATGAGAGTCCCTGCAAATACAGACGCCAAAGCCGTCGTTTTATCCTATGGCATGATGCTGGACCGGATTTCAGCATATGCTTTGAAAAAGGGCGTCGAAGATATCGTAACTGGTCAAGCAATTGGGATATCAAAAACATTCATGCCAACCTGTGGAGAGCTTTTAGCTTACTGCCAGACACTAGAAAATACCCTTCTTTCAAAAGCCGAAAGTGTACGTAGAGCAATTGAAAACACACGTGAGAAAGCACTCAAAGAAAAAACAGCGAAAGAGCATTTTAGACCACTAACGCTTGTTCACAAGCAAGAGCTTGAAGAAACTTTAAATGGTCTTGGGGGAGCAGTGAAAAACATTGCAAGTTAGCAAACTAGTGAAAAGTGCTGATGGTTTTGTGATTAGATATGCGTTTAAATCGACAAAAATGTACCATACAAAGCGATTTAAAGATTTTACGATAAAAACCATATCTGTAATATAAAACGCTCTGTACGGTCAAATTTTAGGTAAATAGACCAATTGGTAAAATTATGGACTAAAAACATG
>NZ_JBHIOP010000034.1:0-13728 GCF_042195625.1 Bartonella sp. AP9QHHD
TTCCCACTTGTCTAAAGCCTCAGCAACAGCAGCATAAAGAGCAACAGCAAAAGCATTATTAACCGGTGCATCAATGAGTTCTGCAACGCGTGAACCATAATCACGCCGCATTACACGCGAACCAATCCGTGTTGACAAAATATCAAGAATTGATTGGCGTAAATGATCAATGCCGGTCAATGACTTTCCCGTTGTACGGTCCATTCCACTGTTCAATTGGGACCTCCTGTCATAGAGCCACCAGAAGTAACACCGCCATGAACATGTGTTGCTCCTACATTGGTGCCGTTATGCTTTAGTCCACTTGAATGAATGGAAACATTATTCCCAGAATGAAGAGAGAGACTATCATTCGAATTCAGAGAAACGCCACCACCTGCCTTCAAAGAGATGCTGCCTTTTGCGTTTAAATTTATATCGCTTTCTGAAACAATCTTTATGCCTTCCGGTGCGGTAAGCTCTAGCTTGCCACCATCACCTTTTAGTGACACACCATCAGCGATTGTCAGGATAAACTTTCCACCTGATTTGATATGAATTCCATAAGTATTTTGTTCATCATCATATTCAAGGCTGGTTCCATCAGGGTATATCGTTCGGTGAATGCTGCCCTTATCGGCTGCTTGATTAGCATCGGTGTGAAGTGAACCAACAATCACCCCTTGTGATAAATCCCCTGATGACGAGATAACAATCACTTGCTCTCCGATATCACGCCCTTCATACGAGCGTGTTTTACCGGCGCGGGCTTGTGTGTCTGGAATCCAGTCACTGACAAGATTGCCACTTTTTATCCGATAGCGTGCGTTTTTATGGTCGACATGGCTAATTTTTCCCACCACAACCATATTGGCCACACGTCTTTTTAGATCTGTGATTTCTTTATCGCGCCGCTCTAACATGTCCACCTTCAATTTTATGGTATTTGTCTTGGTTTCCCATACCTGTTTCTGGTTTAAAACCGACAAGGGGTTCAACAACTCTTTCGGTTGCCTTTCCTTCATCAAGGCAGGGGATATTGGTGACGTAAGTTACGTCAAAGGTTAAAATTGCACCGTGGAGTGCTAGAGCGCCATTATCGCCAAAGGCAAAAGCAATATTTTGCAGGCGGCATGTTTCAACGCTGTTGTTGAGATTGGGATTAGCGTAGAAAACCTCCTCAACTTCCCATGCTAATTGGTCAACAAAACGCGCTCCATCTTCACATGTCGCATAACATTCAACATCTAGCGTTAAAACACGCCGCCTTATTCCATAATCATAGCCATCTTCAATCGTTTCACTTTGTGTTGAGATATTAATTGCAGGCATTGCTTCAATAAATAAATTGAAGTCACGCATATTGAAAACATTGTCACCAGCTGCCGTCTTTGCTGCCTTTATCAAAGCAACAAAGCTTTCCCTTATTGTTTCTCTCGGATGCATGAGTGTTCCTGTCCAATTAAGTGTATAAAATGATTGACTAGGATTAATAATGATACTATTATTGGTTATGAGCAATAAAGTTGAAAAAATAATCAGCTTGATGAAAGCATCACCAAAGAACATCAAGTTTTCAGATTTGTTGGCTGTATGTGTCTATTTCTTTGGAGAACCTCGGAACAATGGTACAAGCCACTTTGTTTTTAAAACACCGTGGCTTGGTGATCCTCGTGTAAATATTCAAAAAGATTCTGGTAACAAAGCAAAAGCTTATCAAGTCAAACAAGTCTTACAAGCGATAGAAAGGATGAAACATGAACAATAATCATTATACATATCGTGTTTTGTGGTCGCAAGAAGATGAGGAATATGTCGGATTGTGTGCAGAATTCCCATCCCTTTCATGGTTAGATGCTCAAGCAGAGAAAGCTTTAAAAGGTATTATGGACCTTGTTTCAGAAGTTGTTGAGGACATGCAACATAATGGAGAAGAAGTTCCTGTGCCTTTGTCACATGGTAAATACAGTGGTAAGTTTCAATTAAGAATACCACCAGAACTCCATAGAAAACTTGCAATACAAGCCGCTGAAAATGGTGTGAGTTTAAACAGATACATTTCCTCTAAACTTTGAATCTTTTAAAAGTCTATACGTACTAAAAGAAAATTAATTCTTATGAAACCCTCTAAATTAAAACAAATACCCGTTTTTAAGACGGATAAAGAAGCAGAAAACTTTGTTGATACTGCCGATCTTACAGATTATGACTTAACTGATTTTAAATCCGTTCATTTTGAGTTCTTACCTAAAGAAGTCTCTTGACTACCTCCCCACCTTTAACGATAGGGAGGGGAGTTTTGTTTTTAAGTTAAGCAACCTTTTTAATGGGGTTGTCTAAATTTGGTTCATAAGTTCGCAACAAAGAATCCATACGATGTGGAAGTTCTGAAGCTCCAAAATCTGTCAAAATTGCCAAGATTTTTGTAATATTGGGCACGTCATCTTGAAGCTTTAAAACTAGAACATTTTCTATTGCATTCATAGTTTGAACCAGAGCACTACAATCTTTGTCGCTCACATTTTCATCATTAGAAAATTGAGATAATGCCATCCACAAATCGCATAAGAAGTTGGTATCTATTTTCATTGCACACCCCCAAAGATTTGTTCTCTCAAACATGCCAATCCTCTAGATGTGATTTTCGTTGAAGGCAGCACCTTTTCTGTTCCATCTGGTCTTTGAATGGTGATAGCAGGGCAATCCATGAATCCTTTCTTGATCTTATCCTGATAAGGTAACAATGGCGCCCTTGGAGCCCGTCGATACACCCAATCATGTTTACGCAAGTAATCGGTTAAGTCCTTTGGTCTTACTTCCAACATCTTTGCTGCTTCTATCAAACCAAACAAACCATCAGAGCGTTTTAAGCCATCCAAAGCTTCTGCTTTTGGTGCTAATTCAGCAATAACATGATCTTTCTGCTCTATTTGATTTTGTAAGTGATTTAAAACACCAAGTAATGCTTCGGGTTTGGAGTAGTCAACTTGTGGGGTCGCTACTTGTTTCAAAAGCCGTTCGCATTTGATAAAGTATTGACGCGCTTCATGCCCTTTATCATTACGCTCTATCATCGAAAGATGTTTAGCCATGTCTAATGTAATGTGGTATTCTTTTATTTTTCCACCCCGGTAAAAATTTACCGCAGTTATAAAGTTTATATTTTCCTGAAATTTACATTCTTTAATGCGATTTTTAATCCAATTTCTAAATTCAGACTTTATTTCCAAAAACGCATGCAAATCACGCGCGTTAACAGTTTGAACAGTTTCCTGATCAATAATCCGTTCTTTAATTTCTATAAGAGTGTTCATGAGAACTCCTTGTGGGTTAGATGTTTTTGATTGACACTCCATAAGAGTGCCGGGTGCTCAAAAACACGGCCACAAGTCCGTCGTTACGCTTTTCCCATAAGGGTATTGTATAGCGTAACTACACCCGACAAGACTGTTATATGCTACGGCATATAATGAGTCAAAATCTTTAATGTATAGAAGACTGATTATTTCGGTAACCAATCCGCTTGCGGTTTAAGGTGTTTTTGAAGCACCTAATTCGATTATTCATACTCCTGTCACAATGTCAAGTGGCAATGTAATGTTTTTATAAAAGTAATCAAAACGGCTTGCTAAATAAAGATGCCTTATTGTTTCTGTTCCCGCAAGATAAGTTTATACATACCGGATTCAGAGGCTTGGACATCTGTGATCACGAAGTGTTCTTGAGAAGAGGGGGCTTTGTTGTTTTCAGGAGAGAGGACCACAATACTATCTTGAGGTTTTGGTGGTATTCCCCCGATGTCATTGATACAAAGATCAAGTTCCTTTCTTGCAATTGTGGTAGAGATTCTGCCACCGGCGTCCGATTCCGAATGTTTAATGCCGTAAATCGCTGTGATACGAAAAGATTGCTGGTTGTCCTTTCGCGTGTAGATGATGGGCTGCCCAAAAGTGTTGCGCACATCTTTAACCATTTGGTTTAGCAGCCCGTGCCATCGCATGTTATTTCGCTCCAATCACGGCTTTAAACAGCATTTCAGGGCGTGTGCAAATGTAAAGCGGATAGCTATAGACCTCCGGTTTTACCCATGCATTACGGTCGTGGTCGACGATAAGCATCGTGTAGAGAGGTCTTCCAACCGTGTTGGCAAAATCCAAGCTTTCACCAGGAGCAAAGGTTTTTTGGAAGACACCAGGTGCATCAACAGGAAAGAATTGGCATTCATCAGGCTTAATGCCTATAGCGCGCTTTGTTCCAGCCTTCGCACTTACATTATAGTTGTGGATACTCCGGTAATTGATAAAGGTTACACCCGCAAAGTCAAAACTGCCAAAGCTGCCCGAGCCAAGAGCGCTTGGTGTTGCAACACCTCCGGCGCTATTGAGTGTCTGTGCTAAGGCTGTGTTGAGATAAGTCTCACGAATTGTTTTATGGTTTTTCAATTTGGAGAAAAATTCATTTCCACAAAGCCCAATAATGCGTGAACGATCAGAAAACGCTCCTTTTGAAGCTTCAATCATCCTCATAATGACTTGGTCAACATGGTCAGCAACATTGGTTGTCTCATTATTTAATTTAAAATCAATCGGCTTTGGTGGTGCGATTTCCCATTCTTTGTACCAATCGACAATAACAGAGCCATCAGCATCAAGTACCACCCCTTGAACAGCGCCAAGCTGCATATTTTCCCATGTCAATTCGATTTCAGAAATCAGTTTCTTTTGTTTTCTGGCAATATATTTCATTGCTGTCTCGAGTTGATCTTCTGTCCCAAATTCACGCCGGTTTTGGATTTCCTCTGATTTCACCGTGTCACTTTTGGCAATGCGTGTTGTTTTGAAAAACCGAAGATTACGTCCATCTCTATCCCCTTCTGCCAAGGGGGCGCCACGTTCACTGGTTTGAATCAAGGACAATGTATTATCACGCCGTTCAATACCAACCACTGTGGTACTGGTTTCAACTTCTTCAAAAAGATTAAGAGAACTTACAAGACCAGGTTGAAACTCATAGTTTTCGATGGCTTTCATCATAGTGGTGGCTGAGAAAGCGTCGTGTTTAAAAAAATTCATATCCATGTGCGCATTCTCCTATCGCAATAAAATATTGTTATGGTCTTCGAGAGACTGAATGGCAGCACTTTTTTGTTCATCTGTAATGGCATCTGGCCATAGCAGTTCAGAAGCTTTTACAGTGCATAAGCGTGCTGTCATTACGGCACGTTGATCGGCTTGAGAGGCATCAACAGTGGCAAAAGAAATCCCTGCAGGGATTTGACTGCCATCTGATGCTGCTGGATTAAGGGGGACATAGTATTCCGTTGCGGTTATCTTTCCCATGACAGTTCCAGCTTCAATGAATGCTCCTGATGCAAACACCACTTCTTCGTTTGACATATCGGGGTCGTAAGGTCCAAGATAAGCGCCATTGCGTACGTCGTCATAAATAATATTCGTCATTTCACTGCCCTCCAAGCTGCTTCCCATTTTGCATAAATCTTTGCCTTGCTCGTCCCATCACTATGAGGGGTATAAGGCGAGACTTTTAAAGACGCGCTTTGAGAGCTAGCAGCCGTCAACACACACTGGCGTGCTTTCTCGACACTCATACCGTTTTGAATAGCTTTTGCTGCGTCAAAAGAAACGCCTAAGTGCTTTGCTTGCCTTTCAAGGGTTGTTAGTGCTTTTGCGCGCTTTCTTTCTTTTTCAAGAGCAGCTTTTATGTTTTCCTGCTTGTCCTCATTGTCTTCATCTTCATCTTCGTTTTCTTCTTCGTCGTCAAAGATTTCGGCGTTTTTGTCGATGTCACTATCGTCTTCGTCCTCTTCCTCGTCATTGATGATGTCGACGATCTTTTCGTCATCCTCTTCTTCAGCGCGGTATTGTGTGCGTGCCATGTGTTTTGTCCTTCTTTTGTTGCTATTGGGTTTTGTGATATGGAATCCGTTAAGGCTTCCAAAGCTTGCGCAAGGGTGCCCTGCGCATCTGCTAATCCAAGGGTGATCGCTTGGGTGCCTATAAAAGTTTCTGCTTTTGTGTCACGAATTGCAGCAGCATTTAAGCGTCTGTTTTGCGCCACCAAATCGACAAACATCTCGTAGAGCAGGGCGCAATCGGCTTGCATTTTTATCTGTGCTGTATCGCTCAAGGGTTCATGAGGGTTGCCATGGGTTTTGTGATCACCTTCAAAGACAAAGGTCCATTTATGCCCGTGTTTTTCATCTGCACGGGACTGGTCAAGATGGGCACAAACAACCCCAATCGAGCCCACAACCCCTGTGCGAGCTACCCATATTTGAGAAGCCGCACAAGCAATGGCATAAGCTGCAGAACAAGCAAACTCATTGGCATGTGCCCAAATGGGCTTGTCGTATTGTTTTGAGAGTGTTTGAAACTCTTCAACCAAATCAAACACACCACCGGCTTCTCCACCGCCGCTATCAATATCAAGTAAAACAGCGCGAACATCAGGTTGTGCAATGGCTTCACGAAAAGAAGCGCTTAAACCTTCATAAGAGGTTAGCCCCGATAAAGCCCCAAGCCATGCACCACGGCGCACAAGCGTGCCATGAACCGGTATTATGGCAACATTGTTTTGTACTACATAAGTTTCAGGGGGTCTTAAAGCTTCTGTATTCTCTTGCGAATAAGCTTCAATGGGAAACTTTTCTCCCTCAAAAAGGCGTGGTGCAAGAGCATTCAAAATGATATCAAGCTTTGTCGAGGCAAGCATATGAGGAACCCCAAAAAGCCGTGATGCCAAAAACGGCATATCAAGATTATTCACCATTTTTATGTGCCTCACTGCCTTGGTTACTTTCATAAGTTTCAGAAGGTTCTGAATCTGCGGTATCAATTACTTGATTGCTATCAGAGGTCGCTGCCATATCCGTGTCAAAAGATAAGCCGCGCGCACGAGCGTCTGTGTGCTCTTCTTGCAGTTCGGCATGAATGCTGTCGATATCAAAGCCACGCTCGGCAAGTGCCATGCGTCGTGTTTTCAAGCCTGCACGAATTTCTTCTTTTTCCGCTGAGATATCCTTGTTTGGATCAATCATTTCAAGCGGGGGTGCAAAGCTTTCACATTGAAGCCATGGCAAGGAATTTTCTTCCCACCCTGGCAAATTGACGCATTTGACAAGCACTGCCATTTCAACAAAACGCTCCCACACAATGCGGTTAAACTGAAAGGCAATAATATGTTCACGCCATTGTTTGACGTGCCGTCTAAACTGAATGATGGAGGTGCGTACATTTGAAAAATTCCCCCGCGTAACGTCTCCAGTCACAACGGCATAAGGCATATTAAGTGCTGCACAAATTTTCAAGATATTGCGAAATTGAAAAGCCTCGTAAGAGCCACCAACCTCAACAGGATTTGAGAATGTAACTTCTTTATTCTCTCCTAAATAAAGAGATGCACCGGGCGCAATGACAGGTGCTTTGTATTCTTCTTCAACGTTGTTTTTATCACGATTATCGGATAATTTTTCGACGTTTGGTGAATTGTCCTTGACAAACGCCGCGAAAAGAGCCGCCGTCCTTTTTCTATCGAGTTCTGCGTCGTCATAGGATTCGAGTTGAAAGATCTTTGTCATAGCGCGCGTTATTTTTGGAGAACCGCGCAATTGTCCGGCAATACGGCGCTCTTTGATATGAATGACCATTTCAGCAGGGACACGCACGCGCTCTTGGCTCTCAAATGCCATATTTGCAGGGACATCATCATAGGGGTGATGTTCCCAGAAATGATAAGCAACGCGCTTGCCACTGGCATTAAATTCAATCCCCATACGAATGTAATTGCCTTCAATATCAGCCGGTCCATTGTAAGTAAGGTCTAACATTTCGGTGGGATAAACTTGTAATTGAAGCGGCACACCAGAGCGCCCGTAGAGGTCAACATAATGTAGTCTTACAAAACATTCACCAGTTAGAAAGACTTCTCGTGCAATGGTTGCTTGAAGTCCATAAAAATTGGCATCTTCATCATAGTCCGCCTCATCAACCCATTGCCACCATAAGTCTAAAAGCTTTTTCTTTTCTTCTTGAAAACCTTCAATACGAGGATAAGGTTTAATCCCATCACTAACAGCCGCAGAGACCCATTCTTCCGTTGCAGACCCATAAAGAGATTCATTGTCATAAAGCCATCTTGAACGAGCAACAATGGTATCACCACATTCTTCAATCGCTTTATTGATATGTTTTTTTGCGGGGTCAAAACCACCCATACGGCGGCTTTTACTTGCAGCTTCAAAAGGCGGATTGTGTTGACGAGAAATTGTAAAAAAGCCCGTAAGTTTATTGATAAAGCCAGCCATTAATAGCCTCGTGATATATTAAAATAGAAAACGCGTGAACGCTTGCGTCCTTCAAGGTTGGCTATTTGTGTGTTCAGCATCTCAAGCGCTCTGCGCAGTTCCTCAACAGAGCGGTTACTGACTTGCTTATCGCCATGGCGTACCGATTGTGCACCTGAATAAAGAGCCTCTTCAATTTGTTCACGCCGCCTTTTTAAACTTTCCAGTCTGTCAATTTTGCTGTTAATTGGTTCTAAAGTTTCACCCACAAATTACCTCCAATCCCCTCGCATATAAGGATTCATCACTGTTCTGGATTGTTTCCTTTGAGGTTTTGCTATCTGAGATCTTCTTGGAGAAGTGAATGAAGAAATCCCAGATGTTGGTTGCTCTACAGAACCTTCAATTTTAAGTTTTTCCAAACGCTCTTCTAAGATATCAACTTCTCGATTAAGGTTTATTCCCGCCGAAATCAGACCTTGTAAAGCCGCATAAGCATAGACCCTACAATCCAAGGCTTCGTTTCTTGCCTTTTCGCTTTTTTGCCATTCAATACGCTTGAAGCCTTTGAAATATTTGATGACTTTTCTTTCAGCGGTTAGCTGGTCAAAATATTCCTGGTCAAGGCTTTTGTGAAAGTGTGTTGCACCAGCCCCTGATGCTTCAGGTCCCGATTTTTTAAACCGTGCCGTGATAATATCTTTTGCCGCGTCAACACCAACAATATAGAGATTAATCTGTCCTTTATTGTTTTTGCTTGGTCGGCGTGGCCATACCGCACGCCATCCCGCTTGCCCCTTAATGCCCCAGATACGCCGCCCTTCACGCGGGCGTACATAATTATAAACTGCCTGTGTGTGTCCACCACCGGTATCAATGCAAGCCGCTGTTATCCTAATCCCCTCTTTATAGCCTGGATGCGGCCAACGTTTTGCAAGATATTCATCCAATTGGTCCCACACTTCAAAAGAAGAGGGATCACCAAGGATCACTTGATAATCAATATGCCAACTTTCTTCACTACGCCCCCATCCCACCACTTCAAGTTCCAAGCGGTCATTTTGCACATCAATACCAGCTGTCAACACGACGGATTGTTCTGGTGCAAGGGGATAATCTTCGCGTTTTGCATAGAGGCTATCAGGATCAACAACTTCGCCTGTTCTGTCCTCCCATGGCTCTCCAAGCACTGTATTAATAAAAACTTGCAAAAGAGCAGGGTCTTCTTTGGCTCTTAAAAATTCGCGCGCACAATCGCCCCAAGTCAGCCATGGCGAATAAAGCGCTGAAATATGGTAAGAACGCAGACGAGGCTTACTTGACTCCTGTGTTGCGATCCAACAAGCACCGTTTTCTTCTGCCATTAAGGTGGACTTACGATGTTCGGCATGTTCATGACCACAATGCGCACAAACAAAAACAGCTTTTTCGGGGGCGCCTTTTGGCCACTTAATTTGTGACCAAACAATGGGTTGTAGAACACCACATGCATCACAAGGGACATTGTAATATCTCTGATCACCTAGCACAAAATCCTTGGCGATACGGCTTGTGTCACGGTGTGTCGGCGTAGACAATTTAAAAATTTTACGTTGAATAAAAGCAGAGGTTCGTTTTTCCGCAATTGTTACAGGATCGCCTTCATTATCGACATTCAATGGGTAAGCATCGACTTCATCCAAAACCAAATAGCGAATAGGAGAAGAACGCAATCCAGCAGCACTATTTGCTCCTGTAATCATCAATGTCCCCCCATAAAATTCCTTTGAAAACATTGTATTTCCACTGTCTCTTGCACGAGCAGGAGCAATGCGTTCGCTTAAAGCAGGGCTAGCTGAAATCATCGGATCAAGACGAGACTTTGACAGTTTCTTAGCGGTCTCAACTGTCGGCATTACATAAAGGGCAGGTCCTGGACTATGATGAATGGCATAACCACAAAAGTTCAACGCTGCTTCCGACATTCCAATCTGAGCCCCCTTCATCACAACCGTTGTTTCAGTCGGATCATAAACAGAAAGATTATCCATGATCTCTCGTAAATAGGGGGTACGTATAGTCCTCCATAATCCAGGCTCTGCACTCGTAACTGTGCTCAAATAACGATTTTTATCAGCCCACTGGGAAACAGTATAAGGCGGGTCAGGACGGCGTCCTTCATTCGCATAGCAAAAAAAGAGCCCAGCATCAGAGGACGAGGGCAAAGCATCACTTATCATGTTCTGGATTCTCTTCTAAAATGTTGGGATCGTGAAAAGAAACAGGGACGACATTTTCCACTAAAGCTTTGCGCATATGATGATCGATAGCTCCAATAAGGCTCGCAGCATCACATCCCACTTGCGCCGCAATTTCAGTACCAAAGCGATAGGCAAAATTGAGCATTGTATCTCGATGCGCTCTTCCAAAGTTCCATGCTTCTTTTCTCACTTCTTCACGATCAACAGTGGTTTCGCGTAACTTTTCCAGAGCAATTTTTTCTTTTGCTAGCGCAACTTGCATTCGCTCCAGTTTTATCTTGTATTCATTGGCTCCATCTGTGGAGGCTTGTTTGATCTTTGTCCGCACCTTTCCATCAGGCGCTAAAAATGGGGGTGGGCGCTTTGTTGGATTCTCATTCCAGATGGCTGTTGCAAGGGCTTCATTGACAGAACCATCTTCAAAAAGAGCCGCATCAAATTTACCTGTCTTTATCCGAGAAACCACCGCATTATGTGAAACACCCATCTTCTTCGCAAACGCACGAACCGATAGACCCTTACGATGCTTCTTTGTCATAGTTGCTCCTTGCTTTTTCTCTGCCATAAGAAGTAAGAGTTTACGGTGTTACGAATGATTGACAATCGGGTATAATCCGGTATATATTCCGGTATGAAAACAGATACACTCCAAATTACACAAGAATTGTTGGCTCTCATTGCTGAAATTGATGAGTTCAAAGGGGCATGGCGCGCCCTTGGTACTCTTGCACCTGAGCGATTGAACGCTCTTCGTCATATTGCTACTGTTGAAAGTATTGGATCTTCCACACGCATTGAAGGGAGTAAGTTAACAGACCGCGAAATCGAACAGCTTTTGGTAAATTTAGAAATTAAACGTTTCAAGAGTCGTGATGAACAAGAAGTTATCGGTTATGCCAAGGTTATGGAAACAATCTTTCAATCTTGGAGTGATATTTCTATTACTGAAAATCATATTAAACAACTTCATCGTGATCTTTTGTGTAATAGTGAGAAAGATCAACGACATCGAGGTGAATATAAGACTTTACGCAATGATGTAGCAGCATTTAATTCTCAAGGGAAAATGGTTGGCATTGTTTTTGAAACAGCTACACCATTTGATACACCATACCGAATGCAAGAGCTTATTACTTGGTTCAATAAAACCAATGAATTAAAGGATCTTCATCCTTTACTTACGATTGGTATTTTTAATGTAACATTTTTAGCTATTCATCCTTTTCAAGATGGAAATGGACGTTTAAGCCGTATCTTAACCACCCTTCTTTTGTTACAAAAAGGTTATGTTTATGTACCATATTCATCACTTGAAAGCATTATTGAGAATAATAAAGAAAGCTATTACTTAGCTTTAAATCAAACTCAAAAAACAATTTATACTAAAACACCCAATTGGGAGCCTTGGATACTCTTTTTTTTACGTGCTCTACAAAAACAAAAACGCCAATTAGAAATAAAAATAGAGAGTGAAAAAAATGCTCTTTTTTCCTTATCTGAATTGGCTCTTAATATTCTTGATTATGTGCGTAATCACGGACGTGTTACAACCCGCGATATGGTGCGTGAGGTTGGTGCAAGCGCTAATACACTTAAAGTAACTTTTACATCATTAGTTGAAAAAGGTTTTTTGATACGTCATGGTGGTGGACGATCAACTTGGTATAGTGCACCTTAATTTTATTACCTTCTTAACCACCTCCCCATTGTTGAGAACGGGGAGGGGAGTTCTATTTTTTTAATTAAGCAACCTTTTTAATGGGGCTCTCCAAATTTGGTTCGTAAGCTTTTAACAAAGGCTCCATAATCGGGGGAGGTTTTAAGGTTCCAAAATTTGTAATCATTGCCAAAATTCTGAGTGCATTTGGTGATTCATCTTGAAGTTTTAAAATCAAAGCTTTTTCTATTGCATCCATGGTCTCAATGAGAGCATTAAAAGCCTTATCTTCGACATCATCACGATCAGAAAATTGAAACAAAGCCATCCATAAATCACATAAAAAGTCGATACTGGTGTTCATTGTACACCTCCATGGATTTGTTCTCTCAAACATGCCAATCCTTTTGGTGTGATTTTTGTTGAAGGGAGCACCTTTTCTGTACCATCCGGTCTTTGAATGGTGATAGCAGGACAGTCCATGAATCCTTTCTTGATCTTATCCTGATAAGGTAACAGCGGCGCCCCTGGAGCCCGTCGATACACCCAATCATGTTTACGCAAGTAATCAGTTAAATCCTTTGGTCTTACTTCCAACATCTTTGCTGCTTCAATAAGACCGAATAAACCATCAGAGCGCTTTAAGCCATCCAAAGCTTTTGCTTTTGGTGTCAATTCTGCAATCACATGATCTTTATGTTCTATTTGGCTTTGTAGATGATTCAAAACACCAAGCAATGCTTCCGGTTTGGAATAGTCAACTTGTGATGCAGTTATCTGTGGTGTTGCTACTTGCTTCAAAAGCCGTTCACATTTGATAAAGTATAAACGAGCTTCTCTACCTTTCTTATTGTTCTCAAGCATAGAAAGCTCTTTTGCTACATTTAGTGTAAGATAATATTCTTTTAACACTACATTTTGACGTTCGCCAGTTTTGGCGAGCGTTAAAATATAATCTATTCCCTCTTCTAAATTGTATTTGATAATACGGTCTTTAATCCAATTGGAAAAGTCTCGTTTTGCCTCTAAGAATGTGTGCAGATTACGTGCATTTACTGTTTGAACAATTTCCTGTCCAACAGTTTGTTCCGATATCGGAATAAGAGTGTTCATTGTGAACTCCTTATGGTTAAATGTTTTCATTGACACCTTAGAAAGGTATCGGGCGCTGAAAACACGGCCATAAGTCCGTCGTTATGCTTTCCCCCGAAAGGGTATTTTATGGCATAACCACACCCGACAAGACCAGTATACGCCATACGCATATAATGAGTCAAAGCCTTCAATGTACGGAAAAAGATTGTATCGGCAATCCATCCGCTTATGGTTTTAAGGTGTTTTCAGGCACCTGATCCGAAGATACCTATTACTGTAGAATTGTCAAGTAATAAAAATTACTTTTTGCTAAGAAAACGTTTCACATACTGTACAGTGTACATATTGAAATCATTATTTATCAATGAGTTAAATGTACAATGTACAGTCAAATTGAAAATTCTGTCGCTAGCGATAGTTCGCACTAGCCTGTTCCGCAACGAAGCCAACCCGCT
>NZ_JBHIOP010000035.1:0-1910 GCF_042195625.1 Bartonella sp. AP9QHHD
ACGTTTTGTGTAATATACTTTAACATTTAAAATGTATAAGTTTCCAGTTGCAAACAAAAGCCGTGTCCTTTAAAGGCGCGGATTTTTTTAATTATTGCATATTTCCGTGGATTTCTTCTCTTAAATATGCTAGTCCTTTAGACGTTATCTTTGTTGATGGTACGGTTTTTTCTGTACCATCATTTTTTTGAATAGTAATGGCTGTGCAATCCATAAGACCTTTTTGGATTTTATCTTGATAAGGCAATAATGGACCGCTTGGCACTCTTTTGTAAACCCAACCATATCTACGCAAGTAATCTGATAAATCCTTAGGCCTTACTTCCAATATTTTTGCAGCATCTATAATACCAAACAAGCCGTCGGAACGTTTTAAACCATCAAGAGCTATTGCTTTTGGTTTTAACTCTGCGATTATGATGTCTTTACGCTCATTTTCGTTTTTTAGATGAGTTAATACACCTAACATTACCTGCGGACTTGAGTAATCGATTTGTTGTGGTGTTGAAACTTGCTTTTCTAATTCTTGCCAGCGGTCAATTATTTTTGCACGCAATGTAGTGCTATAACCTGAAACGAGGATTAAGCATTCACGCTTTGGAAGGTTGTAACAAGGGCGGGGTTTTCCTTGCTCATCAACATAAGTGCTTAAAAATTTAGCCGGCTCAAATTTGAGCTCGCTAAAATCACTCACCCCAAATTTGGGGGCAGTGCTTTCAGGATATAATTCTTCAAGCATTTTCTTGATATCACGCATAACATTTTTATGCTGCTTATCACATAACTCTGCAATTTCAACACTAGACATAGTTTGAATGCTATCATCTATTTTGATTTGATTTACGTTTGTTAAATTTGTTTGATTTGTGTTAATTAAATATTGTGACATGATGCTGTCTCCTTACTATAATTTTTGAATCGACACTCTAAAAAGAGTGCCGGGCGCTCAAAACACGGTAGTAAGTCCGTTGTTACGCTTTTCCCATAAGGGTCTTGTATAGCATAACCACACCCGACAATCCCCTCTTATATGCTATAAAGCATACTGGAGTCAAAACCTTATAATTCGCAAAAAGATTGTTTTAACAAACTATTTGCTTACTACCTATGTGTTTTGAAGCACCTACTGATTCGTTTAACAGAGTGATTCGATTATTATCAATATGTATTTTACTATTTTTTAACTTTTTTCATTTTGATGCTTACTTAATTGAATCTAAAGTTAAAAAGCAGGCGCCCCCACAACGCCCATGCTTTATTTAAGCAGCTTCATTTAGGCTATGCACATTATCAAAAATAGGATTATAAGTTTTTAGCAATGAAACTATTGATTCAATTAGTTCGGATTGACCGAATTCTGTCATAATTGCTAAGATTTTTGTAAAATTTGGAATTTCGTTTTGTAATTTAAAAAACAAGACTTTCTCAAGAGCAGCCATAAGTTCCACTAAAGAAACGTGATAGTTATCTTCAGTATCAATATCATCGCTATTTGCTTCTTTACACACTGCCAGCCACAAATCACATAAGAAATCAGTGGTAATATTAATTTCGTTTTTTTCCATTTTAATTGCTTTCTATTGGTTAGAAACTTTTGATTGACAACCCATAAGGGCGCCGGGCGCTCAAAACACGGCCAATAGTCCGTCGCTATACTTTTCCCTCGCGAAGGGTATTGTATGGCATAGCTACACCCGACATAATCGTTATATGCCAACGATAGCATAAAAGAAAGTCAGTATTTTAAGAAATGGGAGAAACCTTTTCGTGGTTTATCCGCTATTGGTCAGTGTTTTGAGCACTTGTGAAGTTTTCTAAACGACCTTTTCTTTAAAGTCAATACGTATTTTTTATTTTTTTCACTTTTTTTCATTTTGATACCTACATAATTGAATACCAAGTGCTTTCTC